>CAMWVM010000100.1 GCA_947177715.1 uncultured Ruminococcus sp. | reverse complement strand
CTGTACCGTAAGCTGCACGAATTCCCGCTCTTCCCATAATAATTCCGCCTGTAGGGAAGTCAGGACCCTTAATACATTCCATAAGCTCATCAAGCGTACAATCAGGGTTTTCTACTAACAACTTCATAGCGTCAATGACTTCATTTAAGTTGTGAGGAGGAATATTTGTAGCCATACCAACAGCGATACCTGTTGAACCGTTACAAAGCAAATGAGGAAAACGTGACGGAAGAACCTGTGGTTCCTTCAATCTGTCGTCATAGTTAGGTTGAAAATCAACTGTGTCCTTTGCAATGTCAGTAAGCATATGCATGGACATTTTAGCCATTTTAGCCTCTGTATAACGATAAGCAGCTGGAGGGTCACCGTCAACAGAACCAAAGTTTCCGTGACCATCAACCATAGGATAACGCAAAGAAAAGCTCTGAGCCATTCTTACCAGTGCGTCATAAACCGAAGCGTCACCATGAGGGTGATATTTACCCAACACAGAACCAACTGTATCAGCACACTTACGATATGGTTTTTCTGGGAAAAGACCGTTTTCATACATTGTATAAAGTATTCTTCTGTGTACAGGCTTAAGTCCATCTCTTACATCCGGAAGAGCACGAGATACAATAACTGCCATTGAATATTGAATAAATGATTCTCTCATTACTCTTTCAATATCGTTATCAATAACATTTGAGTTATCGCTAAACAAAAAATCACTCTCTTTCCTGATAATTTCTATATTATCTTTTTAATTACGAAATCTTTTCAAATTCTTCTCCAATTTTTTGTGAAAATTTTTCTCTTAAAATATTGTCTTTACTATTATCCATACATCTCTTAGGAAGTACATAAATAGTATCCTTTTTGAGTATAATAACAAACATTGATTCCGTTTCAATAACATTAATCAAAGTATCCGAAAAAGACACCACTCTTGGTTCAACAGGCGGAATCTTTTCACCGTTTTCATCAACGTCTTCCGCAAGGATTGTTTCAATAGAAAAGCTGTTATCATACAATGTAAAAATATATCTGTCGTCTTCAATAAGCTTCAAAGCATCCATAAGAGAAGACCTGATTTTTTTTGTATTAGACCAGATTATAAATATTGCTGCAAAGCAAACAGCAGCAAGAATATAATTCATAGGCTGGCTTGGATCTCTGCCAATAGAAATTATAAAAAGAATTGCTGCTATAGCAAAAGCTATGGTTTTAATCCAGTTCTTTTTATAAACAAATTTTTTTTGATAAAGCAAAAATGCTTGTCCTTCTTCATCATTTTTTACATCATACTCAACTGAAAGCAATGGATCTTCTTTAATCTCTGGTTCAGTTATCATCTTTTCTTCATCAGATTCAATTAAATTCGGATCATTCGGTTTATTTTCTAAATTATTCAAAATAACGTCCTTTCAATAGTTAAACGTCAAGATCTTTAACATATTCAGCATTACTCTCGATAAATTCACGTCTTGGAGTAACCTTGTCACCCATAAGAATAGTGAATATCTCGTCAGCTTTAATAGCATCTTCCATAGTAATCTTAATCATTGTTCTTCTTTCAGGATCCATTGTAGTTTCCCAAAGCTGTTCAGGATCCATCTCACCAAGACCTTTGTAACGCTGAACATCAACCTTAAGATTATTTTCTCCCGCAAGTTCGCTTATATATCTATCTCTTTCTTCGTCAGAGAAAGCATATCTAACCTGTTTTCCTCTGTAAACCTTAAATAGAGGAGGCTGTGCAATATAGATATGTCCCTCTTCAATGAGCTCTCTCATAAATCTAAAGAAGAATGTTAACAGCAAAGTTCTAATATGACTTCCGTCAACATCGGCATCGGCCATAATAATAACTTTTCCGTATCTCAGCTTTGAAATATCAAAATCTTCTCCGATTGAAGTACCCAAAGCTGTAACAACCGGCATAAGTTTTTCATTTCCGTAAACTTTGTCTATTCTTGCCTTTTCAACATTAAGCATTTTTCCCCAAAGAGGAAGAATAGCTTGAAATCTTCTATCTCTTCCTTCCTTGGCTGAACCACCCGCAGAATCTCCCTCCACGATATATATCTCAGTAAATTCATTATCTCTCTCAGAACAGTCAGCAAGTTTTCCGGGAAGTGATGAACTTTCAAGCGCAGATTTACGCCTTGTAAGTTCTCTTGCTTTTTTTGCAGCTTCTCTTGCACGCTGAGCTTGTACGGATTTTTCAAAAATAGTTTTTGCAACGCTTGGATTTTCTTCAAGGTAATTCATCAGCTTTTCAGAAACTATCTTATCAACCAATGGTCTTACCTCAGGATTTCCAAGTCTGCCCTTTGTTTGTCCTTCAAACTCACAGTTTGTAAGCTTTACAGATACAATAGCAGTAAGTCCTTCTCTGACGTCGTCGCCCATTAGCTTATCTCCGTCTTTTAGAAGATTAAACTTCTTGCCATATTCATTAATTACCTTAGTTAGTGCATTTTTAAATCCAGTTTCATGTGTACCGCCGTCAGGAGTATGAATATTATTAGCAAATGACAAAATAAGATCGTTATAAGTATCATTATATTGCAATGCAATTTCAGCAAAGGTATCACCTTCCATACCCTGAAAATAAATAACATCTTCAGAAATAGGATCAACGCCTCTTGTTTTGTGAATATGTTCAACAAACTGACGAATACCGCCTTCATAATGTAGAACTTCTTGGATTGGGTCAAGCTCATTTCTCATATCAGTAAATATTATTTTTACTCCTGCATTAAGAAAAGCTTGTTCACGAAGTCTTTTTAAAAGAACTTCATATTCATAAGTTGTTGTTTCTGTAAAAATCTCAGGGTCAGCTTTAAATGAAACTGAGGTACCTGTTTTTTGAGTATCACCGATTATTTTCAAAGGTTCAGAATAAGAACCTCTGTCAAATCTCTGAAAATGAATATTTGTACCGTCATAAACTGTAAGCTCTAACCACTCAGAAAGAGCATTAACAACCGACGCACCAACACCATGCAATCCACCGGCAACCTTATATCCGCCGCCGCCAAATTTTCCTCCTGCGTGAAGTATAGTATAAACTACAGTTGCAGCAGATATCTTTTCTTTTGGATGAATACCTGTAGGAATACCTCTTCCGTTGTCAGTAACTCTAATAATATTATCGGGAAGAATATCCACTTCAATTTCTGTACAATAACCTGCCAAAGCCTCGTCAATAGCATTATCGACAATTTCATATACAAGATGATGAAGACCTTTAGGACCTGTAGAACCGATATACATACCCGGTCTTTTTCTTACAGCTTCAAGTCCTTCAAGAACTTGAATTTGATTTTCATCATAGTTATTGCTTTTATCAATTTGTGAAATTTTCTCGGTTTCCAATTCCATGTTATTCAAAAAATAACCCCCCAATGTAGTTGTTTTATTTCACTTGATTTTTGTCATAATTATTTTCATCTATTTTACGGTTAAATCTTTTTAAAAGTGTTGCACAAGACATCTGGCTTATATAAACTGTTTCGGTAAAATCATTGTCAAGGCATACTATAAAACTTTTTGGCATTTCATAAGTACAACTTACAACTCTTTTTTTCTTTGAAGATTCATTAAGAAAATCCTTTGTTATTTTAGAAACCGAAGTATTTTCAATATCAAAAATTCCGATGATTTCTTTTGTATTAACCATAAAATCATTGCCTAAATGAAGATACATAATTCATTTTCACCGATTTTTTTTTACAATTTTCCCACCTTCAATAAAAAATAACTTTCCGCTACTTTTTTTATCAAAAGGAATATTCTTATCACAGCAGGTAATAAAAACCTGCATATTATCTATTTTAGAAATAACAAACTTTTGTCTTGAAACATCAAGCTCGCTTAACACATCATCTAAAAGAATACAGGGAGCTTCATTATTTTCTTCTTTTAAAATATACGCCTGTGCAAGCTTTAAAATCAATGCTAAAGATCTATGCTGACCTTGAGATGCAAAATCTCTGACGGGAAGATCATTTATATATCCATTCAAGTCATCTCTGTGCACACCTTTAGTTGTAAAACCTGCTCTTATATCATCATTAAAAGATTTTTTCAAACAATTTAAATATTCTTCAGTCATTTCTCCTCGATAATCTTTTTTATCCTCTAAATCAGGAAAAACTGTTGAATAATATTTAAGCTCCAAATTTTCTTTTCCTTTAGAAATTTCATTATAAAGGCGTTTTGCAAAGCTATTAAGCTTTTTTGTATAATTATATCTTAAAAGAGAAATATACGCTCCCATTGAAGCCAGCTGCATATCCCAAACTTCAATATCTTCCTTTGATGATTTGCCTTGATTTATATTTTTCAGCAAAGCATTTCTTTGTTCTAATATATTTTCATATTTTACTGCAACTGAATTATAAGAATTTTTTATTTGTGAAACTGACAAATCAATAAATTTTCTTCTGTTATCCGGAGAACCCTTTGAAAGATCTAAATCCTCAGGCGTGAATATTACACAATTAAAATTTCCAAACAAATTAGATGGAGCTTTTAGCTTTACCCCATTTAAAAATACATTTTTTTCTTTAACATTAGGTCTTGCCATGTTATATTTAATTATCTGTTCACGATTATCATCCTGAAATGAAAGTTCAATATTTGATACCTCGCCGTTTATATCAATCATACCTTTATCTTTGGTATTTCTAAAACTTTTTACTCCGCTGCAAATCCATATTGATTCAATCAAATTTGTTTTGCCCTGAGCATTTTTTCCGCAGAATATATTAAGCTTTGGATGAGGACTAATATTAATATCTTTCAGATTTTTAAAACCGTTTACACACAATTTTGTAATATACATTATTCTACCGTAATCTCAGTTTCTATTTCATCTATTTGAACATGATCGCCTTTTCTTACCTTTTTTCCTCTTTGAGTACAGATTTCACCATTAAATTTTATTCTTTCCTCAGCAATTATTTCTTTTCCTATTCCGCCTGTTTCCACAATTCCTGCATATTTTAAAAGTGAATCAAGCTTTATATATTCAGTTTTTATATTTACTTTTAATTGCTTGTAATTCATTTTTTCTCTCCAATATAGTAATTTCAAATTAATATTTTTATATAGCTATCCGGCATTAGGACTCTTTTGAAAGACGAACAGGAAGTACAAGGAAAGTATAATTGCTGTCATCACATGGAACTATCTTCATTGGAAGCAAACTTCCGCTCATTTGAAGTTTAATTTTATCCTCATTAATAACCTTAAGCGGATCAAGAAAATATTTGCACTTAAATCCTATTTCAATAACAGGGCCGGAAATATCAGCTTTTATTTCATCAGTTATTTTTCCCATTGAAGTTGAACATTTAACTTTGATTATTCCATTTTCAAAATAGCATCTTACCGGACTTGGATTACGCTCATTAATAAGAAGCATTGCTCTTTCAAGTGTTTCAATAAGATTTTTTCTGTCTGCTATTACTTCAGTTGTAAATGTTTCAGGAATAGCACTCTTATAAGGATGAAATTCACCTTCAAGAAGTCTTGAATAAACGTAATATCCATTAATTTCAAATATAATATGTTTTGCTGAAACAAACATACTGCATTTATCATCATCATTATCGCTTAACAGCTTTGAAACCTCAGATAGTGTTTTTGCAGGCACTACAAATTTTATATTACCATCATATTTGATTGGTTCTTTTCTTACAGCAAGTCTATATCCGTCGATAGCGACAAGATTAAACATACCGTTTTCAATATCAAATAATTCTCCCTTTAAAATTGGTTTCATATCAGTTACTGCAACAGCAAATATTGTTTGATTAATCATATTTTTAAGAATAGGCTGAGCTACATTAATTTCATCGCAATCTGTTTTAACAGGGAGTTCAGGGTAATCTTCTGAAGAAACAGCACTTAAATTAAATGTAGTAACACCACTTGATAGCGTTACCTGAAGATTATCAGATACTTCAATAAATATATCTTCTTCCGGCATTTTTCTAATCATTTCACAAAATAATTTAGCATTAAGTATAAATTCACCATTATCCTGAGTAACCACAGAAATAGTAGTTCTAATTCCAATTTCAAGATTATATCCTGTAAGTTCCATTAAATTATCTGAAACCTTAAACTTTATACCTTCCAATGAAGGAAGAGAGGATCTTTCTGAAACTGCTTTTGATACATTAACTATAGCTTCATAAAGAGAAGACTTGTTACATTTTAATTTCATAGGATTTTTTCTCCTTTTAATTTTTAAACATTGATCATTTTTCAATAAAAGAAAAATTAAATAAATTAAATATAAAATATATTTATTTTTTAGTCGTAGTAGTAGCGTCGGTTGAAAACACTAAAAACTTTCTAATC
>CAMWVM010000099.1 GCA_947177715.1 uncultured Ruminococcus sp. | reverse complement strand
TCCTCGGGCTTTGCACCATGGACCATATTCCAGTAACGTGAAGAAACTATGGGCATTTCCTGAATTGAAAAATATTTATTGAGCTGATCGAAGGTCGCAGTCGTTCCTGCACGTCTTGCCGAAAGAACACAGGCGGCAGGCTTTAGATAAAACGCTTTATTGCCGTTGCCGCAAAGCTCGGAATAGAAAAGTCTGTCCATAAATGCTGTCATATTTCCGCTTGCCGAGCCGTAATGAACGGGAGAGCCGAACACAAATCCGTCAGCCTTGTAAGCCTTTTGACGGAACTCATTCACCTTGTCGTTAAACACACAGTTACCTGTTTCTGTGCATTTTTTGCAGGCGATGCAGCCACCGATCGGCTTGTTGCCTATCCAAAATATTTCGGTTTCTATTCCCAATTCATTCAATGCTTTTGCTGCCTCTGTAAGAGCGGTGTATGTACAGCCTTTTTCGTGAGGCGCTCCGTTTACCAGCATTACTTTCATAATAAACACTCCTTTTCTGTTACTGCATTAATTATACAATATTCATCTCAAAATTGGAATAACAAATCGGTTATATAGTATAAACATATAAGTTAAGGCAGACTGAAAAGCCTGCCTTATTTTTATAGGATTTCTTTAAGCGTATCGATTAGCCTTTGCACTTGTTCAGACGGTTCTGGCGAATGCATAATGCCGTATGTCATTTCATAATCCCATTCAACGGGTATGATTTTCATCAATGGATGAACATTTGTCCACTCATCTATTGCCATTAAAACATTGCTTCCGTTTTCGCACCGATTGAAAACATCTACCGTAAAGGAGTAAAAATCATCGATATTTATATCGGGGTGATTTGCTTCAATGTCCTCTCTCAATCTGTCAACGGTTTCATTCCAATGCCGCCTGGTGAGCATTAGAGTTTCGCCGTGCAGGTCTTTAAAGGTGAGTTTGTCATTTTTTGCAAGTCTGTGCGTCAGCGAAACGGCACATCTTATGGGAACCCGTTTCAAATCAAAAGCTGCACATTTATTGGTTTCCAGCATATTGTTATCATATATGCCCGCCACAATGTCTATGTTTCTGCCCAGATGAGTAAGAATTTCGCGAGCGTTTTCTGGGGAGTTTTCAAATGAAACAAGCTGAAACTTAAGGTCGGGTTGACGTTTGTATATCTCGCTCCAAAGATTTAAAATGAACTGCGGCGGAGTCATTATAGAGGTGCCTATCCTTATAACGCTTTCCAAGCTGTCGGCAGCTTTTGCCGCCCGTGCGACCGAATCCTTTGAATATTGAATGATATATTTTGCGTCACGATAAAGCGATTTTCCTGCGGCGTTAAGCTTTATTCCTCTGTGATTTCGTTCAAACAGCGTAAATCCCAGATTGTCCTCAAGCTGATTTATTTGCTTGATAAGCGCAGGTGAGGAAATATACATTTCCTCCGCCGCTTTTGAAAAGCTGCCGCAGTCAGCCACCCTGATAAATGCGTCAAGCTGGTGATTGTACATTACCTCACGTCCTTCCGCAAATTCAACATTGATGTTGAATCTATTATATCACATTACAGGCGAATTTTCAAGCCTTATCTTGCCATAGACGTAAGCATTTCAACCGCTTGCGGGTCATAATGTGAGAAGAAGAGGCTTTGATTTTCATCGAGAGCGGCAATCGTTGACATATCCTTGTTGCTCAGCTTAAAGTCAAACACGCTGAAATTCTGTTCCATTCTTTCCCTGCGAATGGACTTGGGAATGACTACGACCCCGCTTTGGATGAGAAATCTCAGTGCAGTTTGAGCCACGGACTTTCCGTATTTTTTGCCTATTTCCGCAACTACAGGATTGGTGAAAAAGTCCTTTCTTCCCTCGGCAAAAGGTCCCCATGATTCGTGGATCACGCCGTACTTTTCCATATATCTATGCGCCTCTGTCTGCTGATTAAAAACATGAGTTTCGACTTGATTTACCTGCGGCGGGATCTCTGAAAATTTACAAAGATCGATAAGTCTGTCGGGATAGAAATTCGACACGCCGATAGCCTTGATATAGCCTACCTTATATGCCTCCTCCATAGCTCGGTATGTGCCGTAATAATCGCCAAAAGGCTGATGAATGAGAAGAAGATCAATGTAGTCGGTTTTCAGTTTTCTGAGAGATTCCTCGATCGAAGTCTTTGCCTTTTGGTATCCCGCATTAGAGATCCATACTTTTGTTGTGATAAAAAGATCCTTTCTGGAAACTCCGCATTTTTCGATTGCGTTTCCAACTCCCTCTTCGTTTCCGTAAGCCTGTGCGGTATCTATCGAACGATATCCCACGGAAATTGCGTCCAGCACACAGCGTTCGCATTCAGCGGGGTTTACCTGATAAACTCCGTATCCGAGCATTGGCATTTTGATTCCGTTATTAAGTGTTACAAATTCCATATTGTTTTCCTCCGTTAAAAATCTCAGGATTTGACTATGATTTTATTTTACCTGATTTTCTGTTTGAGAAGTATGGGTTAGTTAGCTGAGCATTAACCTGATACCCATACAGCCTAAGCCTACTGCGCTTACTTTTAAATCTCTAAAATTTGCTGTTTTCATATTATATCGCCTCCATAAAATTTAAATCAAACATTCAACTACAGCTTCGCTCAAAGCCGCAATATATCTCGTAGGCTGAAAATCCACACTGTTATAGGTAACGTTCTTGTTACCGTTTTCAAGAAGTTCATACGATACCCATTTTTGTTCACAGCCTATCGTATTTTCCCAGCGAAACTCATAGCCACTGTCTGTCAGCCGAAATCCGTTGATAGCTATCCAATGTGAAAATCCGGCATAATCATTTAGAATTTCTCCGTTCGCATAGCACACTTCCAGAACTGCGGGACGAGCAGTTGAAATTAGCTCAATCAACGTTTCCTCAGTGGACTTTTCCGTACGAAGGTCGGTTATTTCAAAGTTTTCAATTCCCGAGTCATCAAGATATTTATTGACTGAATTTGCAATCTGTTCCCCGGACATATAGTAATTAAAACCTGCGCCCACGCTGTAATCAAACGACACCGCCGAGTAATCTCTGATTTCGCTCATTCGTGAAGTAAGTTGGCTGCCCCATACAGGAAGAACGCTTTGCAGAAGCAGCGTTCCGCTTGCCGCTCCGCAGGCTGTGTCGCCTCTGAGTTGGGCATCATACTGGTTTACAACACCGGTTTCAATATGGACCTCAATAGGTATACACGCTGAAATTATCTCTGAATTTCCATCGGAAAAGCCAAGTCGTACTCCTTTTGCGTAATACTCGGTTTTTATATCGGAATTATCAGCTTCGTATGTGATTTCCTCCATATAATTATCAGGGTCAAACCGTATTTCATATCCGCTTTCCGACGGCTGAATGTCTGACAAATCAGAGCTAAAAACTAGTCTTTGGTATACTGTTCCGTTATTTTCTGGACTTGTTTCACACACATATATATTAACTTTCTTTACATTTTCAAGTCCGCCTGTAATGCGAACAGAATGAGCTGTGATAAGCTCAAATTCATGAACGGACATTACAGTTTTTGGGGGAACGGAACTTACGTCGGTGACTGCCGACGTTTCCGTTTGTATTGCAGCAGTGGTTTCGGTTGGTGAAGCGACTGATGTCTGAACTGCAAAGCTGCCCTGCGATGAAACTTCAGACAAATTACGACAGCCGCACAGCAAAGCTGCACATAATGCAATGGCAACGTATTTTTTCAGATTATACGCTGTTTGTAAACGCTTGATCTCGGACATATCGTTTATTCCTTAGAATAGCCTAAGCCGTTTACCCATTCGGCAATATCCTCTGCGGAGCTTTCAACATCTTTTTCATTAACTGTAAAGCCGTCAGATATAACATTAGCGTCAGGTTCAAGAGATTGTATTGTTTTAATGGTATTTGAAAATCCGCTTCCGTTGTGGGAGTTGAAAGGTACAATGGTCTTCCCCGAAAAATCGTATTCGTCAAAAAAACTGTACATTACCATAGGCATATCAAACCACCAGTTGGGATAGCCCACAAAAATAACGTCATAGTCATCAAGATTTTCGATATGACTTGTCAGCTCGGGACGCACGTAGTCCTTCTGCTCCTTGTCGGCGTAGTCTATGAGTTTTGCTCCGTCGCCGGGATATTCCACTGATGTGCGGATAGAAAACAAATCTCCGCCCGTTTCAATCTGGATCATATCCGCCATAGCTTTCATTCTGCCTCTTCCGTCCGAGGTTGCACTTGCGGACGCCTCGGCGTCAACATCGCTGTTTTCCGCAACAGCAAAATATGCGATAAGGATTTTACTTCCGCTTGGTTCGCCGCCGTCGTTAATTGCACTGACCTCGGCTTTCGGAGCAGGTTTCTCAGGTTTGTCCGAATTTCCGCAGCCTGAAAGTGTCAGTATTGCAGTCGAAAGAGTTAACGCAAGCGCCCGCTTAAGAGTATTGGTATAGTTCATTTTTACTACCTCCGTACATTTAAAATAACAAAATTTCTTTAATATAATTATATCTCTGATTCTCACTTTAGGGAAGAACAAATACGTTATCCTGCATTAACCTTAAGGTTAATACAATTAAAGCGGTGCCGCATATTTGTGCAGTACCGCTCTGATAATATTTTTAAATCATTACTCTGATTATACAGCCGACGACTGAAATCATACCAATTACAGCAAGGGACCCTCCGATATAATAACCTTTTGTCTTAACATCAAATTTGTATCTGACGCACGAACCTGATAAAATCAAAGCCAATGCTGCAATAATCGCTATCGGAATAATTCCAATCCAGTCAACGCATCCGCCTGCTATAGGCATTCCCGAGTGAACCGCAGAGTTTGGACAAAGCCTTTCAATATCTCTGACACTCGAGCCTAAAAAGCTGCCCTTGTGAGTTGCAACAGGGTAAATTTCTTTATCGGAAAAATCATAACTTTCTAAAAATGTAAACACAGGCTGTGGCATAGTGCTCCACCACACAGGATAAATAAGAATGATTTTTTCGTAATCATCCATATTGTCAACAGAAGAAGTCAGCGTAGGTCTTGCGTTGTCCGACTGCTCCTTCCTTGCTCTGCTGACTGTTTCCTCGTAGCTTTCGGGATACTTATCTTCCACGGTAATTGCAAAAACGTCTGCACTTGTCGCTTTCTGCAAAGTATTAGCCATTACCTCGCAGTTTCCCATAAGTTCTCCGCTCATATTTCTTCTCAGTGAAGCTGAGGAAACGGCGTCAACCTTCTCGCTGAAATCGGTATTTCCCACTCTTGTGAAGTATACTATCAGCGTTTTATCCGAATTTGCGGTGTGAAGATAAATCATTGCCGAAGTAAAAACGACTACGGAAAGTGCCAGCAGGATCGCTGAAATTATCATCGGCAGTTTCTTTTTTGTCATAGCCGTATCTCCTTAAATATCAAGACCTGCAATCCACGCTTTTAAATCGTCGGCAGAATCAGGCACTTCGTTTCTTTCAACGGTAAAGCCCTCTAAAATTTCAGAGTTCGGTTCATATTCCGCAATATCATCAATGGAAGTGGAAAATCCGCTGCCGCCGTGTGAACTAAAAGGAACGATGATCTTTCCGCTGAAATCATATTCCTCAAAAAACGTGTTCATAGCCATAGGCATATCGTACCACCATATCGGGAATCCGATAAAAATCGTGTCATAATCATCGAGATTTTCAATATGTGTTGCAAGCTCGGGACGTGCCCCGTTGTCACGTTCTTCGTCTGCTTGATCAACAAGCGGCTCATGAGTACGGGGATACTCCTGAATGGTTTCAATTTGGAATATATCTGCACCCGTTTCCTTGGCTATGATTTTTGCGAAATATTCCACATTGCCCTGAATCTCTCCGTCCGCCGTAATCACACGGCTTGCTCCTGCGTCGGCGTCGGAACCATCCTCAGGGAGAGTGAAATATGCTACAAGAGTTTTTCTGCTTTCATCTGCCGGTTCAGATCGTTCTTCCGAATTGTCTTTTGCGACGGAGCTTTTCTCTGCTGAATTATCTTCACTTTCCATCGAAGATTCCGATAAACTATTCTCGGCTTTACTTGATATGATCTCAGCAACAGAATTCATATCAGAATCGTTGTTATCAATTTTGTTTCCGCAAGCGGAAAATGTTAAAATCACCGCCGTAACAGTCGCAATTAAAGCTATATTCTTTTTCATATAATGTTCTCCTTTGCTTATTTTTTACCTGATGTTTTCTGCTTTCATTATATCAAATTATAATGAGCTTTGGAAGAATAAAATAGTTATGCGGCGTTAACCTTTAGGTTAATGCACGATTACTATTATGTACTTCACATCAAGTTACATTTCTGATATAATAAATGCAAGTAAAATATAACTTAGGCAAGATGTCCGCCAGCCTCCAACCTATCCTTTCGGATAGCTG
>CAMWVM010000098.1 GCA_947177715.1 uncultured Ruminococcus sp. | reverse complement strand
ACCTATTTCTATTATAATAATGGGTGAGGCATTTGAAGATTTAGTTCATGGAAGATATAAATTCAAATTTGTATTTTTTGCAACTCTGATAGTATTAGTTTTAGGAATTCTGACCATGGGCGGAGGAAAAATGACAAGGTTAGGCATTTATGCTGATTCTATTATTCTTATCATATGCCTGATTTGTTTTTACAAGCTGAAAAAGCGTGGATTTATTGTTGTTTCTATGCTGGCACTTTCTTGCATATCAATGGTTTCAAGCAACTTTTCTGACAAATTAGTTACCTATGATGAAATAAAGAAAAATGATTCTTATGACCTTGAGGAGCTTGCGGATGCTGTGTCGAAAAAAGATGGACTATTTAGGACAGTCAACCTATTTAACAGTTCGCAGACCGTAAACATGGTTTACAACATGGGATTTTATTCGACGGACGTTTACTCGTCTTTACACAACAAGAATTTCAATAATTTCTATTTTAACGAGATCAAAAATGAAAACGAATACAGAAATTCTGCTTTGACAACGGCGTCAAGAAATGTTCTTTTCAACATGTATATGGGTGGAAAGTTTTTGATTTCTGACAAGGCGAGCGCTCCCACCGGATATGAAAGAATAAAGATTTCGGGTGATTTGAATCTTTATAAAAACGACAATGTTTATCCTATTGGATATGCTTCATCAAAGATAATGGGCGAAGAGGAATACAAGGCACTGGATTATCCTTATAATGTGGAGGCTTTGATGAATTATGTCATTGTTACGAAGGCTGTTGAAAAAAGCGGATTTAAGTCAAGCGTTGAAAAAATAAATGGCGTTGGGCTTATGGATAATGACAAGATTTCATCTACTGGCAATGGATATTTAATTGAAAGCAAGGATGATTTTTCGCAGATCGTAAAGCTTGACAGGCCTCTTACTAAGGACAAGGTATTAATGCTGAGGTTTACTGTTAACAACACAATGCGTGGACACAGGAAAGATGTTAAAATCACAGTGAACGGTATTAAAAACAAGCTAACTTCTCCAGATTGGAAATATTACAATAACAACAGCAGCTTTGAATACACATTAACGACTGACGGTGAACAGGGTATTAATGAGATTACATTTGAATTTTCCAAGGGGAAATACAAAATTAGCTCTATAGAGGCATACTTTATGGATTTACCTACAGTGGGTGCAGAATTGAATGGAATTATTGCTGAAGATAATAATTCCGGAGTGGGTGACAAGGTAATCAAAGGAACTGTTTCTTGCGAACAAGACGGTTGGTTTAACCTATCAATACCTTACGACAAGGGATTTGTAGTGACTGTTGACGGTGAGGACAGGGAATGTCAAGCGGTTGATACTTCATTTATAGGTTTTCCCCTTGAAAAGGGAGAACATGAAATAGAGATAATCTTTAAAGCTCCTTTTCTCAGAGAGGGTAAGATTATATCTGTTGCAGGTTTTATACTTTTAATTGCAGCAGGTGTTTTTGATTTAGTCAGAAGAAAAAATAATAGTCGTATATAACTCAGGCAAGATGCCCCCAGCCTCCAACCTATCCTTTCGGATAGCTGTGGTGACGGGAGCCATTATGTTTTTAGTAGGAGTAGAATCTCCCACTAAAAACGTCAGCTGAAGCTGACCTTGCCACGTTGAAAACGGGCAAGTCCTTATTTGAAATTTTATCAGATATCAAAACAACGGCTGACAATTCGTCAGCCGTTGTTTTATGCAAATATATATTGGTGTCGTGATTTTTGACAGGTGACTAAAACTGTCTATTCTCAAAAAGAAGTAATTATTTTATAATATTAATGATTAAAATGTCTTTTTAAAGCCTTCGCTTATATAACCGTTTTCAAAGGCAAGGTTTTTGAATTTAATCATTAAATTATGAGGTGACACGCTCATACCGTTTACCGCCCAGTCAATTATTATACCGCAAAAGCCATGGGCATAAAAATCGGCAAAAAAGCTTGGAGTAGAATAGATTCCTGCATCGGGTGTTACCATATATTCGAAGAATTTTGTAAACAGTTGATGCACTATGGAAAAAAGATATTTTTGAAAGGTATTATCTCCGCTTTTTAGTGTTGAGGTATAGAAGCTTCGGTTTTGTTCCATAGTTTGCAGCAATCCTTCAAGTCTTTCAGACCAGTTGGAAAAACCAATTCCGTTTGAATAGTGCTTAAAAAGCTCGTTATAATAAACCCAGCTTAAAAGTTCAAATTTATCTTGAAAATGATAATAAAATGACTGTCTGTTTAGTCCGCAGTCGTTTGTTATATCGGATATGGATATTTTATCAAAAGGCTTTTGGATGCATAGGTTTTTAAAAGAATCGGCAAGGGCTTTTTTTGTTATGGCAGAACTGGACATAGGACACCTCTTTTATGAATTTATTTTACAAGTAATTACAGTATACAAGCTGACATATTTAATTATAGTATAACATATTTACGGAAAATTTCAAGGCTTTTCAGCTTTAAGATAAAATGAAGGAGGACGGCTTTTCAGCCTGATTTTAGTTATGAACATCAGAAAAGAATTTCTTCAAGGCAAAGCGATGAATGCTTACGATGAATTAGGCGCTCATATTGTTAATGATGGTGTTAAATTTGTAACCTATGCGCCTAATGCAAAAAATGTATCGCTTTTATTTAATTATAAAAATCATGATATGGAACGTGATGAAGACGGTTTTTGGGAATGCTTTATTAAAGGGTATGACATATCAGTGCCGTACAAATACAGCATTATTACGGCTGACGATGAGGAATATGCAAGGGCTGATCCTTTTGCTTTTTACAGCGAGGTAAGACCTGACACTGCGTCTTTTGTTTATGACATGGAAAGTTATAATTGGGATGACGCTGAGTGGATATCAAGACGTGACAAGAATTATAATAATCCAATGAACATATATGAGGTTCACTTTGGTTCATGGAAAATCAAGCCGGGTAAAGAGGAAACCGAAAGGTTTTATACATATGAAGAGATGATAGATTTACTTATTCCATATGTAAAGGACATGGGTTACACTCATATTGAACTGCTTCCGCTGACGGAATATCCTTTTGACGGATCATGGGGATATCAGGTTTCGGGTTATTATTCGGCGACTTCACGTTATGGAGAACCTGAGGGGCTTATGAAATTCATCGAGGCTTGTCATAAAAATGGAATCGGGGTTATACTTGATTTTGTGCCTGTACACTTTGTAAGGGATTTTTATGCACTTCATATTTATGACGGTGGTTTTCTTTTTGAAAGTGATTATGAGGATCAGAGATATTCAGAATGGAATACTGCTTTATTTGATTATTCCAAACCTCATGTTTTGAGCTTTATCAAGTCGTCTATAAATTTTTGGATTGAAAAATATCACATTGACGGATTAAGATATGATGCTGTGGCATGTTTAATATATAAATATGGCAGAAAAGAGAATCCTTTAAACGATTCAGGAATATGGTTTTTAAAAAATACTAACTATGAAATACAGAAGGCTCATCCTGATGTTATGCTTTTTGCAGAGGATTCTACAGACTACGGCAAAGTTACGGCTCCTGTTGAATTCGGCGGTCTTGGATTTGATTACAAATGGGATTTGGGATTCATGAACGATACCTTGAATTACATAAAGACGCCTGCATATGAACGTAAATATCATCACAACAAGATGACTTTTTCCATGAGCTATTTTTACAATGACCTTTTTATTCTTCCATATTCTCATGACGAAGTTGTTCATGGGAAAAGAACGATGATTGACAAGGTTTTCGGAACACAGAATGAGAAAATGGCAACGATTAAAGCATTATATACTTTTCAATTTACACACCCTGGAAAAAAGCTGAATTTTATGGGCAATGAGCTGGGAGAATATATTGAGTGGCGTGAAGACAAGGAACTTGGCTGGAATTTGCTTGAATATCCTGCTCATGACAGTTTGCACGAATATTTGAAAAAGCTGCATCATATTTATCTTAACGAGCCGGCTTTATACAAGTATGATTACAACAGTGATGCGTTCAGGTGGTGTGATGCAAACAACAATGGACAGAGTATTTATTCTTATTGCCGTACAGATTTTGAGGGAAATGAAATATACATTGTTTTTAACTTTTCGGGTATGAATCAGAACTACACTTTAAATGTAATGGACCATGGTGAATTTGAAGAAATTTTAAATTCTGACCGTGATATATATGGTGGGTCAAACTGTGTTAATGAGAATTTAGTGTCCTATGGAAATCGCTTGAATTTAAGGCTTGCGCCATTAAGTTCGGTGATTATTAAAAAGAAAGTATGATGAAGTGACGATTCTCCTTTTTGAAACTGTTAAGTTTTAATCATTGACAGCTAAAAAATTTAGTTAGATTACAGAATTTGTGTTTTTTCAACAAATTAAAACCGCTGATATTATATCAGCGGTTATTATTTTAGTTGTTTTTTATATTTTCTGAGCCTAAATTAATAAAATTTAATAAATATTAATAAAATAGTAAAAAAGATTTAAATTACACTATTGACAAATTAAAACAGCTATGATATAATATGATAAACCTACAAAAATAATAAGAATTTTCTGTTATTTTTAGGTTTTATGAGTAAATATGAATTTTTAACGAGTTACCCAAGTATCTGCATTAGTTTGTGATGGAGCGTCAAAAAATAATGTCGTGATACAAGATCTCATCGGTACAGGATCTTTTGATGGAAACTCAAATTGTAAAATGACCTGTCTTAACGAGATTTATTTCGTGCCTATAAGCTGTCATTAGGCGACAGGCAAAGTATTTGTTAGGATTATTCCAAGATATCTTTCTTTTAAAGGATTATTTTTTTGTAGGATATTACATAAGAAATTATTAATCTTTTAACACACTTTCATATTTACTGGCGAAAAGGTGCATTTATTGCGCCTTTTTGTTTTTAAGAATAAAATGATTTTTATTAAAATCCAATAAGCCATATTTCTTAATTTGCAAAGCCGAGCAGACATTAAACTTTTATCCACAGAGAGATAGTCTGCAAGTTCCTGTCGGTTAAGAGAAACTGTTATCATATAGCTGATTGTGATTATTGATACAGATGGAAGTATAGTTGAATAAAAAAATGATCTGCACATTCCTTAACAGGAGTGTGCAGATTTTTTATTTATATAATAAATAAATTGTTAAACAGTAATTTGATCAAGTACCTCACCCACTTTATCATGGATAACAAGGTCGCATGAAGAATCCATAGGAGTTTTATCACGGTTTATTAAAACAAGATTTTTACCTCTGAAATATCTGATAAAACCAGCGGCGGGATAGACGGTAAGGGAAGTGCCAGCAATTATAAGTGTGTCACAATTTGATATGGCTGACAATGCACAGTTTATAATTGCATTGTCAAGGCCCTCTTCATATAGCACCACATCGGGTTTTATAATCCCTCCGCAGGAACATTTGGGAATGTCCTTGCTATTCAGCATAAATTCAGCGTCAAACTTTTTATGGCAGTTCATACAATAGTTCCTGTGAACAGAGCCATGAAGCTCATAGACATTTTTGCTTCCTGCAAGCTGATGAAGTCCGTCAATATTTTGTGTAACTATTGCTTTAAGTAAACCTTTTTGTTCTAATTCCACCAGTTTAATATGTGCCTTGTTTGGCTTGGCGTCAAGGCACAGCATTTTATCTCGATAGAATCTATAGAACTCCTCGGTGCTGCTTGTGAAAAACGAATGGCTAAGAATTTCCTCAGGAGGGTAGTCGTACTTTTGGTTATACAGTCCGTCAACTGAACGGAAATCGGGTATACCGCTTTCGGTGGATACGCCTGCACCGCCAAAGAAAACAATACTTTTGCTTGTGTTTATTATTGACTGTAAATTATTCATATTATAGGCTCTCCATTTTGTCATTAATTTTATTGTACAATATTAAAAATTTTTATTCAACAAAAAATTGTAAAATTTAATCAGGCACAAAACTTTTTTAGCTATGTGCCTGATTAAAGATATAAAACTATTCTAAATTCCAGATATTTTTATCTTTTCTGAATATTAAACAGGTGAAAACACCTATGATTGCAATTACAGCGTAAAGCATAGCGGCTCCTGATGCGATATCATTTCCAAAAAAACTAACGAGGATATTTTCATTGGAAAGAGATTTTGCATATGGAACAAATAACTTATCAACAAGTATTCCGCCAAGCAAATTTCCTATCGGGATTGTGAAAAACTGTAAAGCATTTCTTACCGAATATATTCTGCCTTGCATTTCAACAGGAATTTTTGATCTGAAAATAACATCCATATTGGCGTTCATTATCGGAATGCAGAGCCATCCCATAACTGCACCGAAACACCATATCAAAGGTGTTTTTCCGAATGCAAGCAGGAAATTTTCTGTACTCATGGAAAACAGCAGCGTATTAAAAATAATACGCACTCTGCTTTTGGGTTCAGGCATTATAGATGTTATAATACTTCCGGCAATCATGGCAAGCCCTGTACATGCAT
>CAMWVM010000097.1 GCA_947177715.1 uncultured Ruminococcus sp. | reverse complement strand
CCCATGTTTTCTTTGCATTATCATATTTATATACAATATATCCTTGTGCTCCGCTTACCTTATTCCATGTAAGTTTAACTGCACTTGCTGAGGTAGATGCAGCTTTAAATCCTGAAATGGTAGCAAGGTTAGTGTAAGCCGTTAATTGCGGATAAGTCGTGCTGAGAAGTTCTTTGCTGTCTACTGTCTTGTATGCTCTGACTGCATATTTGTAAGATGTGCCTGCATTAAGGCTCTTATCGGTATATGTGTTGGTTGTTATTTTTGCAATTCTTCCGTATTTCTTTGTAGATGTGTTATATCGGTAAACAATATATCCATTTGCTCCGGAAGCCTTGTTCCATGTAAGCTTGATTGCATTTGCTGAAGTTGAAGCTGTTTTAAGTCCTGAAACTGTTGCAGGATTAGTAGTTGCCATAACTGTAGGGTAGCTTGCACTTGCAATTTCCTTACCTGCAGTTATATAGGCCTTTACAGCAAACTTATATTCAGTTCCAGCATTCAGGTTGTTAACAGTGTAAGTATTAGATGTAGTAGTTGTTTTAGCTACTCTTACCCATGTTTTCTTTGCATTATCATATTTATATACAATATATCCTTGTGCTCCGCTGACTTTGTTCCATGTAAGCTTAATTGCGCTTGCGTTGGTTGCAGCTGCTTGGAAGCCAGTCACATTCGCTGGAGCATTTGGTGCCAAAATATTAAAAGTCTTTTTAACTGTTCCTTTATATTTATTTATACCTGTGATTACAACAGTGGCAGTGCCCGGATTAATGTTGTTTTCGTAACTTACGGTGATTTCAGTACCTACTACTAAATCTCTTACAGCGGTAGAGGATCTTTTGAAACTAACAAAAGGACAAATAGCCTTTCCTGTATATGCAAAGCTGGTGCCCGAAAGTTCAACAATTGGATTTGATTTTGAAATATCAGTCTGGAACTTAATAACATTGCTGTCATCGTCAAGATTAATACTGTCGACCACATCCATTGCGCTTGCTTTAAATGATGGAATCTTAAAAATCTGTCCGACATCTTCGCTCAAGGGTGTAGCTAATGCTGCCACCATTGCTAATGAAAGCAATCCTGCAATTATTTTTTTAGCCATGATTTTCTCCTTTTCAATTTAAATTAAAATCTTTTAAGTACTTTAAATAGTTCTGTCAGTTTCTATACCGCCGCACTCAAAATGTATAGTTATTCCGTCTATCAAATCTTCTGGTATATCCATAATCTTGCCAATCAAAAATACATTACCTTCTCCTGCGGAAACAGTTTTACCTGCCGCAATTACGCTTCTATAAGCTCTTGTAATATTGATTTTTTCTGTGTTGCCCTGTCCTGGAATACTTAGATAAACACTTGCTGAGTCAATTTGATTTACAAATTCCTCATCAACAACAAGCAAGCATCTTACACCATATGTGCCGTCCTCAAGGTCCTTAATCTGATATTTAATAGTCATTTCAAGTTTGTCTACAAAATTGTCCTTGTATTCAGCTCCGCATACTGAACACTTATGAAGTGTATAACCCTGTTCGCTATAAGTTGGTTTTACAACAGTTTCTATGCTGTAATCATGAGTGATTTCAAAGGTTTTTGTTACAGTGCCTTTATATTTGTTTATACCTGTAATTATAACAGTAGCAGTACCGGGTTCTACATTGTTTTCATAGCTTACGGTGTATTCTGTTCCCTGTACCAGATCTCTAACAGCATTGGGTGTTCTTCTGAAGCTAATGACTTCGGGGCAAATAGCTTCTCCGGTATGTACGAAGCTGGTGTCGGAAAGTTCAACGATTGGATTTGATTTTGAAATATCAGTTTGAAATTTAATAACATTACTGTCGTTATCAAGATTGATACTGTCCTCGATAGTCAGTGCGTTTGCTTCCCAATTAAATGAAGGCATCATTGCATAAAGCAAAGTTCCCATACATGTGACTAACGCCATGGAAATCGCTAAAAATTTCTTTTTACTGTTCATGGTTAAACTCCTTTGTGAATTATAAAAAACGTAACTTATACCTCATTATAACATGTTTTAATCTTGATTGTCAATGATTTTAAGTAAGGATTCTAATGTTGATTTAACATTTAAAAGATCTTCGCTGCACAGCTTAAGTTGACTATCTTTTAAATACTTAGAATTAAACTTTCTGCCTACTAAATAATCTATGCTAACATCAAAATAATCTGCAATTTTAATTAAGGTATCAATATCTGGTTCAACGTTGTGATTTTCATATTTGTTTATACTCTGCTGAGATACCATTATTATATCTGCAAGCTCCCGCTGGCTAATGCCATGTTCATTGCGAAGTTTTTTCAAATTCTTTATCATAAATAGCATAGTCCTTTCAAACTAAGTATTTTAACACCTTATATTTATATTACAACACATTATGGTTGTTACTCAAACAATTTAAAATAGTTGTTGACAACTTTGAGTGGTTATGATATAATATTTTTTGTTAGCATATGCTGTTTTATTCGTTTTTGCATCATAAATGTAAAGTTTATTACATCAAATGACATATTTTAATGTTAGGAAGTTTATTGGACAGTTTAAAAATAAATCACAAAAACTAAAAAGTGTTGAAAACTATGTTGAAACTGTTTAAAACTAAGGTTTTAAAGGCTAATTGATTTAAAAGTTTTCAAAACTTTCAACATTAGTACGTTTTTTCTCTCATAATTTTAATTTGGACAAATTTTTAACTTATCGTTTTTTAATATGTTGACAAATATAAGCTAACGTTGTACAATATTTAAGGTGTCTTGTCGTATAACTAACGACTGATGCCCCTTATTAAACGGATTTTTAAATGTTATCTAACAGCATAAGAAAGGAGAAAGTCTTTATGGAGAATGTTTTGGAGGTAAAAGGTCTTTCAAAGCAGTATAAAAAAGGTGTCTATGCGTCTAAAAATGTAACCTTTGATATAAAAAAAGGTGAAATTTTTGCTTTGATTGGTCCAAACGGCGCCGGAAAAACCACAACGATTCGTATGATCTCTACATTGCTGAAAGCCACAGAAGGTGATGCGGTTGTTATGGGTCATAGTATTTTGACAGAACCAGGAAAGGTAAGAGAGAATATTACATATCTTCCCGATGAAGCCGGTGCATATAAAACAATGACCGGAAAGAAATATTTGCAGTTTATGGCAAGCATTTATGCTAATGATTCTGCAGCAGCTGCTGAATATGTGAAAACAGCATCGGAAATCTGCGGCTTAGGTGACAGACTTGATGATAAAATCGGCAGCTATTCAAGAGGAATGACAAGGAAATTACTTCTTGCAAGAGCAATTATGTCAAAGCCTGCATTGGCAATCCTTGATGAACCTACATCCGGACTTGATATCATCAATGCACTGGATATTAGACGTATGATTAAGGAACTTGCTTCTCAGGGCATGAGCTTTTTGCTTTCTTCCCATAACATGCTTGAAATTGAGTATGTGTCTGACCGTGTTGGAATAATTGCAAAAGGACATTTGTTGGAAACGGGTACTCCGTCTGAACTCCTTGAAAAGCATGGCGCAGCAAACCTTGAAGAAGTATTTGAAAGGGTGGTGAAGAACAGTGAAATTCTTTAATCTTTTGAAAAAAGAGCTGAAAGAAATGCTGACAATTCAAACTATTGCTACATTGATTATAATTGTTGCTGTTCTTTCTTTAGCAGGAAGTGCTCTAACAGACGTTATTGAGGATGCCGTTGAGGAAGGTTCAAAGATTACAATATGTGATGAGGATAACACCGAGTTCACACAATCGCTTATAAAGACACTGGAAACAGTTGGCGGAACAGAAAACGAAGTAACCAAGGTAACTCTTGAAAGCAAAGACTATGCCAAAGAGTTGAAAAGACTGGATATAACTAACGTAGTAGTGTTTCCAAAAGGTTTTACCGAACAGGTTCAAAAGGGTGAACAGGCGAATATTGAATATGTTGGTTCTATGACATCATTGTCTACTATGTCAAATGTGGGATTTGATTCAGAAACAGCAACCGAAATAATAAAAAATGCAATTGAAGCTCAGTTATATTCAGAGAAAATTGCAGCCGGAAAAATGACGGAAGCTGAAGTAATGCAAATGGACTCACCGATTTTAGTTGATGAAACAACAGTTGTAGCAGATAAATCAGCAAAAATATCTTCAGAAATATTGTTTTCACTTTGTAAAATGCAGGGTACGTTTGTTCCGATCATTGTTTTCTTGCTTATCATGTATTCTTCACAGATGCTTCTTAATGCTGTTTCTACAGAAAAGATTGATAAAACTCTTGAAACTTTACTTTCAGCTCCTGTTTCAAGAATGTCAGTGCTTAGTGCAAAAATGCTTTCAGCAGCTATCGTGGCAGCAGTTATGGCAGTAGCGTTTATGTTTGGTATGAACAATATGACTAATTCTTTCACAATGGGTGCAGATGCCTCTCAGTTTAATGAAGTTTTAGAGGAATTGGGACTGTCGCTTTCAGCAGCACAGTATTTGTTAGTTGGACTTCAGATGTTTGCCAGTGTTCTTATTGGTCTGTCACTATCATTGGTTTTGGGTGCTTTAGCTAAAGATATAAAATCAGCTCAGGCTTTGGTAATGCCAATTCTGTTCACAGCAATGATACCATATATACTATCAATCATTATTGATATAAAAACATTATCTCCTGTGTTTAAGTATATTGTGTATGCAATTCCATTTACTCATACTTTTATGGCTTCTGAGAATGTAATGTTCGGAAATATGAGTCTTTATTGGGGAGGATTTGTTTATCAGATTGTAATACTTGCAATTTCAATGACTTTTGCAATTAAAGTGTTTACCAGCGATAAGATATTCACAATGACTCTCAGTTTCGGTGAAAAAGGAAAAAAGAGAAAGTATAAAAAAGCTTAAAGAAACGGCAGGTTTAATACCTGCCGTTTTTTATCATTTAGCTATTATTATAAAGTATATTAAAATGCAAAAAACACTATTCAGAAATACTGAATAGTGTTATCAACATAATTATTATGATTTGTTATGTCCTTCTGAAAGTTCAAATTTATATCCAACGCCCCAAACAGTCTTAAGGGACCACTCAGGTGATATGCCTTCAAGCTTTTCACGCAGTCTTTTAACATGTACATCAATCGTTCTTGAGTCGCCGTAATATTCAAATCCCCAAACCTCGTCAAGAAGCTGATCACGAGTGAATACACGATTAGGATTAGATGCAAGATGGAAGAGAAGTTCAAGTTCCTTTGGTGGTGTGTCCAAAACAACGCCGTTTACTCTTAGCTCATATCTTGTCATATTTACAGAAAGCTTGTCATATTTTACTTCCTTAATTTCAACTTCGCCTTTAACCTGACCAACACGACGGTAAACAGCCTTTATTCTGGCAATAACTTCTTTTGTATCAAAAGGCTTTACAATATAATCATCAGCGCCAAGCTCAAGTCCAAGTACCTTATCGAAAGTTTCCTGCTTTGCAGTGATCATAATTAATGGTACATTAGATTTTTTTCTGATTTCACGGCAAACTTGCCAACCATCCATTCCTGGAAGCATAATATCAAGCAATATAATATCAGGCTTGAGAGCATTATATTTTACAACAGCTTCTTCGCCGTCATGAGCCAACATAACCCCATAGCCTTCCTTTTCTAAATAAAGTCTAAGGAGTTCGCAAATATTTTTATCATCGTCAACTACCAAAACTCTTCCTAATGACATAATAAACTTCCTTCCTTCATGTCTTCTTAATCGACGGAAATTCAGACAAAGTGATTTTTATTTTATTAAAATTATAAAAAATTTGAATAAAACTTAATTTAATTTTCATTTAATGTCTATATTATAACAAATTTTTAAATAATCTTGTACCATTTTGTATGAACGAAATATGTACAAAATGTAAATTGGGAACTTAAATCATGAACATTTATATTATAATAAAATAATAGTAATAATATTTAAATAATATATTAGTGTATAAAGTATATTTAAAATAAGGTGATGTAACAGAAAAATACAATAATTATAACTAAATATTTGGAGAAATCTTCTTAATAATTTGTGCAAATATACAATTTTAAAATAAAAACAGTAAATAGACTTGAATTTTCAGAAAAAGATGTTAGAATAATATTAGCACTCGATAGATAAGAGTGCTAATTTGTCAAGAGTTGCCTTGACTATTAAAATAACAGCAAGGGGATGTCCCCTGAATAATATTTAGAAAGAGAGGATTTATTATGACAATTAAACCATTACAAGACAGAGTTGTAGTAAAAATGACCGAAGCTGAGGAAACTACACAAAGCGGAATCATTCTTACAGGTTCAGCAAAAGAGAAGCCGGAGGTTGCAGAAGTTTTGGAAGTAGGACCGGGAAATTCAGATGTAATTATGTCGGTAAATAAAGGTGATAAGGTTCTTATCTCAAAATATTCAGGTACTAATGTTAAGCTTGACGGAGAAGAGTATATCATTGTTAAGATGGAAGATATTCTTGCAGTAGTTGAATAAGATAGTTTTTAATAAGGGGCATCGCCCCGTCAT
>CAMWVM010000096.1 GCA_947177715.1 uncultured Ruminococcus sp. | reverse complement strand
CACTATTTTTTTTTTCACGAATTTCAGGCAATTCCCGCTTCTCAGGAGTCTCGTGGGATAGGATATGTGTATAAGAGACTGCATTATATAAGCAAGAGGTACGATTATAAAGAATCCTCTCATTAACGATATTATCCATGCTGGCTTCGGATTATCTGTAGAAGTAAAATAAACGGATAAAGCAATGTTTATTCCGACAAAAAAACATCCTAAGAAATAAATCTTCAGTCCTGAAACCGCAGTATTCTGGAGCGCATAAATCCCCTCGCTGTTAAAAGCCTCCGCAATCGGATATGCCCCGAAAAATATTATTGCATAAACAATAATCGATATCAATTCTGCTGTAAAAACTGCATATCTTAAAAGCATTTTTATAAACTTTGAATCTCCATGACCATAATATTTACTTATCAGCGGCTGAACTCCTTGCGCAATTCCTGTATATATTGAAACAACCACTATTGAAATATTAGCCACAACACCATATGCCGCAACTCCAATATTCCCTTCAAGGTCTAATATAATTATATTGAAAATCATCACAACTATCCCTGATGAAAGCTCGGTTATAAGCGAAGGAACTCCTGTCCCAAAAATATTAAACGATAATTTCATTGACAGTTTGTTTCTGATGAAACTAAATTTTGTTTTCTTTTTTAACACTAACGGTGACATAATAATCATGCTTATAACCGGTGAAAACCCCGTTGCAAGCACAGCACCTAAAATCCCCATCTTAAACGGAAAAATAAAAATATAATCCATAATAATGTTGGCAAAGCTTCCACATACCATAGCTGTCATAGCATAATGAGGATAGCCGTCATTTCGGACAAAGCTGATAAGAATATTGTTGAAAATAAAAAACGGCGAGAATATTAAAAGTACCCTTAGATATGTCCTGCACATTCCTAACGTTTCGCCATCTCCTCCCAACATCATAGCTAACGGATTTGAAAAGAATATACCTGCAAATATGAAAATGATAGCAAACATCAAGCCTAAACTTACAGTATGTGAAAAAAATCTGTTTCCCTTTTCTTTGTTTCCCTGACTTATATTTATGGAATAGCCCGTGGCTCCGCCAATTCCCAGCATAAGCCCTGTTCCGTGTATTAAACTGAAAACAGGAATTGCAATATTCAGTGCCGCAAGCCCCGAAGCTCCTAATCCCCTCGCCACAAAAAATGTGTCGGCAAGAATATAGCATGAAATCCCAATCATTCCAAGACTATTCAAAGATGCATATCGTATAAATTCTTTCAAACAGTTGTTTTTCATCTATCATTTTCCTTCTCAATAAAATAAAAGCGGCAGATCATCATATCTTCTAAGGCCTAATGATATGACATCCATCGCTTCACAGCTTTACCCGGCGGTAAAATAGTTTATTTTTAAAGATATTATATCAAACTAAAATAAATTAGTCAATAGATCATCCATGTTTCTCAACAAGTAAAAATCAACAATTAAACCTTTATAATTTTAATTATTTTCGTGAAAACAAACCTTTGACGATTATATTAAAATTATTGTATAATAAGAATATAAATTACGCGTATAATGGTTCAGCGTGAAATCTTTAAGGTTTCACGCTGTTTTTTTGCGTAAAAATCATAAGAAAGAGGAGATATAATGGATTTTTTCATGAAACTACCGAGAAGCAAAAAGGAATTTGCCCTGTTTATGGCTGTAATCTCTATAATTTCAGTTAATATTATTGCACCGCTTATTACCTGTTTCGAGGCAGGCTTTCACATGTATGTGTGGGGTAGTGCATTAAAGGTAATACCTTTTATCTGGCTTAGCGTAATCGCTCTTGTTATCCTTACATATAAGCCTGCCGAATGGATGACCTCAAAGATAGTAAAAGAGGGCGACAGCTTTAATTCACACATTGTAGTTAATATACTTTGTACCGTGTTTCTCATGTCGATTTTTCTAACCGTAATCGGCACATGGATCGGAAGCAGACATATAAGCATTGAACCAATTAAAATGTTTTTCTATAAATGGCCGAGAAACTTTGCAATATCCTTTGCAGTGGAACTGCTGATTGCACAGCCTATTGCAAGAAAAGTAATGCTTGAAATGCATAAAGTTATGGATAAATCACATCAGACTGCTGCTTCTCCTGTTAGTGAGAATGAATAATAAAAAGCACATTCCGAAAACAAGTAATCGGAATGTGCTTTTTTTATAAATTTATGCTGGTTAAATTGTGCATTAATAACACACAAGACACTGAAAACGCTTTACTATATTAATCAATTATACAGAATCATCTCCCAAGTTATTCACTCACAAATACTTCTATCTTCTTAATTTTAGCTTCGTCAACAGTGCTATCTTCTTTTATTTGTTGTAAATTACGCCTTAAATAAACCTTTATAGCTGCTTTTCTGCCATCATCAACATCGGCATTTTCTAAAACTTCGAATATTTCCTTGCTGCAAATCTCTTTAATACTTTGAACTTGGAGAGCGTTTTTCATATTTGTCAAGAGAAGCAGATATTTGCATAATGAAATCTTCTTTTTTATCACCATCCACTTTTATATTTGAGTAAATGTTGTTTGTACTAACTTGTTCATTTATAACATTCAAAGAGTAAACTCTGTCATTTTTAAATACAAATCTGCCCTGTGAGCCACTTAATACGGCATAAGTGCCGTCTTCATTTTTTTGTGCAAAAATCAGATATTCATCACCCTTTTCCATTAGTGGGTCATCCACGACTTCATATATCTTTTTTTCAACGTTGTCAATTCCTCCTGTCATAATAATATCAATTTTGGAGCCCTCTTCGCCATAAATCAGTTCTTTAATTTCTGCACTATATTTTGTCAATGTCACACCATAGCTCTCATATGTTTTATCTAAGTTCATTCCGTCAACTGAAATAACAGCAATAATATCGCTAAATTTTGTAAGCTCATCAATACTTTCGTAATTATATGACCAACTGGCAGACAAAGGAACTTTCTCATAATCAGACAAAGATTCTTTATTAGAACAACCTACTCCCACTACACAAATAGTTAGAAGACAAACTAAAGTTGTTAAAGTCTCTTTGATTTTCATCAGTCATCACTAATCCTTTCTCAATTTTAGTATTTCACATTAACTCCATTTACATCATCACTCTAGGGAGTAGTTATACCATACCCTCCGTATCGGCTGTTAATTCCATAAGTATATCCATTCATAATCGTTTTTGTTGTTCCGTTATCAGCCAATCCAAAAACGTGTCCTATTTCGTGTACGATTACCGACTTCAGTGCATTATTATCATTCCATGCTGGTTTAGACATATTAAGCGTTACAGTTTGCGAAGTAACATATTTAGTTGAATTGTTGTGTGTGGTTTGAGTAAGACCATCCCAGGTAACTCCAGATACATTTCCTGCACACATATAAACATCATATCCAGTTTTTGAACTTGATGAATAATGTTTAACCGTTGCTTCTGTTGTCTTTGCACGCCATGCTGAAGCACCCGTTGAAAAATACGAAATAGCTCTTGAACCTACCCAATTATCATAATAATAATATATGGTAGAGTTTTTATGTTTATATGAGGTAAAAACATAAGCAGATGCAGGAAAATTCATTCCTATCACCGTAATAATTGCTATTAAAGATGCTAAAACTCTTTGGGTTAATTTATTTTTCATTGCAAATCCCTTCTTATGTAAGCAGTTTACAAGCGTATCCGCTCATTAAATACATTATTTTTGAATAGTACACCATTTTAAATTTTTCTCAAAAATCAAGATTGTATATCATCTTATAATTCGTGAGAACTCATAAGAAAACCTCTCATCACAAATTTAATAGTTAATTCAAATTCCATTTTAATACTTCCATATATACAATCACAGAGATTAAATAAACAGATCCGATTAAACATGATTTTTAATGTAAGTATCCTCCCGTGTAAATAATTGAAGTAAGACGCAAAATAGCATAATTAAATTCTACTCCTATCTTTTTCATAACTTAATCGTCATCGTATTTTCATTCCCACAAGTTTGACAAATGCAGTATTCTTATTATATTTTTCCCTTCAATTACATTATAGTGTAATAAAGGCTAATTGTCAATATATTTAACCTAAATTTGTAAAAACAAACGAATGTGGTACACCTAAATTGTTAAAAATAAACAGCCAACAAATAATGTACCTTTTCTATCCTTCTTTAAAACTCAAATCCGGGAATACAACTTCAAAAATCTGAATTTGTCCTCGGCATTCCTCAATAAAATTATGACTTATGACTTTATGAATTACGCATAAAAAAGGACGACCTACGGTCGCCCTTCCAGTATCTAATTATTTTACTCTGCCTTTAAAATCTCCACTACTTCATGTTCCGTAACAGCACTCAGTACCTTTTCAGCAAGTGCATCAGCCTGTTCCTTTGTCCAGTCAGAAATAGTTTTTCTTGTGCTGAGAACAGATGTTGCACTAACACTGAATTCGTCCAAGCCAAAAGATATAAGCAATGGTATCATAAGCTTATCTGCCGCAGCCTCACCGCACATTCCTACAGGTATGCCCTGTTTTTTGCCGCATTCAATTATATGCTTAATTGCACGGATAACCGCAGGGTTATATGTGGAATAAAGATATGCTGCATCAGCATTTCCCCTGTCTACACACATAGTATATTGTGTCAAATCGTTTGTACCAATGCTGAAAAAATCAGCTTCTTTTGCCAGCAGATCCGCAATTAAACAGGATGCCGAAGTTTCAATCATAACCCCGATTTTTAAATCTTTGTTATATGCAATTCCGCTTGCAGAATATTCGTCCATAATCGCCTTAACCATATCCTTTACAGCTCTTATTTCATCAACACAGGTAACAAGCGGAACCATTATTCTTATGTCACCGAAAGCACTTGCTCTTACAAGCGCTCTAAGCTGTGTCATGTACAAATCCTTGTTTTTAAGGCAATATCTTATTGCCCTGAATCCGAGGAACGGATTCTCCTCTTTCTTCATTTCAAGATAAGGAATATCCTTGTCACCGCCAACATCTAAGGTTCTTATAATAACCGGTTTGTTTTTCATAATAAGAGCAGCCTTTTTATACGCTTCAAACTGCTCCTCTTCATTTGGACGTGAGCTTCTGTCCATAAACAAGAACTCTGTCCTGAAAAGACCTATGCCTTCTCCGTCGCATTCCACAACCTTATTTGCATCGTCAGGTTTTCCAATGTTGCCCACAAGTTCAACCTTTATCCCGTCAGCAGTAATTGTATCCTTACCGATAAAAGCAGACAAAGCCTTTCGTTCTTCTATGAATTTTACTCTCTTTTCAGTATATTCGTCAATCTGGCTTTGAGTCGGTTCTGGAATTATAATGCCCTCGCTTCCGTCTGCAATAACCATATCGCCGTCAGAAAGAATTTCAGTTGCATTTGGAACACTCTGAACTGCCGGAATTTCCATTGCCCTTGCAAGAATTGCCGAATGAGAAGTCCTTCCACCAGTTTCAGTGATAATTCCCGCAATATTCTCTTTGTTGATGCAAGCAGTCATAGACGGAGTTAAGTCTTTTGCCACAAGCACTGTGTTTGCAGGAGCTGCTGAAATATCAGTTTCTTCCGCACCAAGCAAAATTGCTAAAACAGTATTTTTTATATCGTTTACATCTGTTGCCCTCTGCTTTGTAAGCTCGTCGTCCGCAGAAGAAAACACCATTGCAAACATATCGCAAATTGCAGTTAAAGCGCTTTCTGCACACTGTCCGCCCTCAATAAACTTTTCTATTTCACCGTTCATATATGGGTCTTTTATCATTAGAATATGACCTGCGATAATCTCTGCTTCCTTTTCTCCAACTGTAGCTTTCATACGTTCAGCCATATTTTCTGTTTTAATACAAAACTCGTCTACAGCTTTTCTATACCTTTCAAGCTCTGTTCCAGGATTGCAGTCGGTTTTTGGAGTAAACTCCAGGCTCTGCTCCTTAACGAGCAAAACCCGTCCGATTCCATAACCCTCTGAACTGCCTATTCCCTTTAGCATTATAATCATCATTCCTTTCAGGGAAGTTTCATGTAACCTTTCAAAGCAAAACCCATTCTTGAATTTTCCGCCCTGAGTTTTAGCTCAGAGCGGAAACTACAAATTTTATTCGCCGAATCCGTTTTCAATCATGGAAACTGCTTCTTTTAGTGCCTCGTTTTCATCTTCGCCGCTGCATATAATTTCAACTGTACTTCCGCACTTAATGCAGGCTGCAATGATATTCATAAGACTTTTTCCGTTGACTTCACTTCCATTAAATTTTATTGTAACATCGCTTTTATACTTTCCCATAGCTGCTGCGAAAGAACCTGCTGGACGCATATGAAATCCCTGTGCATTTACCAAAGTAACTTCTTTTGATACCATAATATCTTCTCCTTTTCTATTCTTCTGTTACATTTTTCTTTAATAGTCCGAGCATGAGCATTCCTGCTACTGCACCGATTGCCAATGAAAGAATATACAACGGCCAGTGTCCGACTACTGCGAATACGAATACTCCGCCGTGAGGTGCCATAAGAGTACATTTAAACAATGCTGACAAAGCACCTGCTACTGCTGATCCAACTAAGCAAGATGGAATTACGTGAAGGGGATCTGCCGCTGCATACGGAATTGCACCCTCTGTAATAAATGAAAGTCCCATTACATAATTGACT
>CAMWVM010000095.1 GCA_947177715.1 uncultured Ruminococcus sp. | reverse complement strand
GGGGATGATCTATATGGCGGCAGCAGAGAGGATTATCCAAGACAGGCTTTACACTGCGGTGAAGTGGAATTTTTTCACCCTATAAGCGGCAAAAAAATAAAGGTGTCAGCACCTTTTGAAATGAATCTGAAATAAAAAAGTGTACCAACTTTTTGATTGGTACACTTTTCTTTTTACTTATCGTCTTTTAAATAATTGTCCACAAAGACATTGAGCTTCTCATAGGTTTCATAGCTTATGACGTGCTCAATTTTACATGCGTCTTCATTTGTGTTTTTATCACTGACGCCAAGAATGTCACGGAGAAATCTTGTGATAAGCAAATGACGGTCATAGACCTCTCTTGCTCTGAGATAACCTCTTTTGGTAAGAACAATTTGTCCGTCATGTTCTACGGTTATAAATCCGTCATTTTTCAGAATTCCCATTGCTCTGCTAACGCTTGGTTTTGAAAATCCCAACTCTGACGCAATATCTATTGAACGGACATAGCCTGTCCTTTCCTGCAATATAAGTATTGTTTCAAGATAATCCTCTCCGGATTCTCTTATAGCCATTTGATCACCTCTTATTTTAACACTTCCTGTTTAATACAAGTATAGCATATTAAAATAAAAAGTCAAGACAGATAAGATTTAAAATCTTTAGTAAAAATTAATTATAGCAGTATCTGAGATTATAAACAGTTACAGAGCTTCCTGTTGCACCAACATGAACCTGATCTAATTTTCCTGAGAAATCATTTGATCCGAATGCAGACACACAGCTTGAATATGAATATTTTGCATAGCTGTGACCATTTGCACTGCCTGTTTCATATGCTTGAACTTTTACCCAGTTAGCTCCGCCTGACCAGCTCTGAAGAATCAATTCCGGCAATTTACCTGTATACTCTACATAAAAATATCCGTCAGAAGTAACTATGCTTCCTTCAAAGTTTCCTCCGTCATTTTTAGATGTCATAACACTTACTGCCTGATCCCATGAAGAAGCTGTTGCAGTACCCTCAAACAGAGAAATATAATTGCCGACCGGTGTTTCGGAACCGCTTGAAGATGATTCACCTGTATAAACAGAACATAATTTAGAAGTATTTCTTATTCCATATGTTCCGTTTATAAGATCATTACCCCATGTTGTAAGGCTTTTTCCGCTCCAATCATTAGAAATATCTAAATAAGCCAAATCGCTGTTGTTTCCTTTCCAAGACCAGCCCAGATATCCTACATTTTTTTGAGTACAATAGCTCATAATTGTAGCTTCATCTACATCTACTCCATTATGTTTCCATGCAAATTCACCTACAACTACAGGAACTCCGATATTAAGACATTTATCAATATTGCTTTTTACAGTTGATTCATTCTTACCTGCTTCTTCGTACATATGAATTGAAAAAACAGTATTTTTATCAGGATCTGCATTGAAAACAGTTTTTCCGCTTATTCTAATTGAATCGACATACTGTCCCCATCCTGCAGCATCTACCATAAGCATATTTTCAATTCCTGCTGCTCTTAAATTTTTAATTGCTGTTACATAGCCAGATCTCCATGAAAATGCACTCCATGTTGCATACCATTCATTAGCAATATTTAAGATAACATAATCCTTGTTAGCATTCAGCAAGTCTTTTAACCCAATCCAGTAATTTACTGCATTAGTCAGGTATGATTCTTCGTCCTTTCCTGTTGCGTCATGAACTTCAAGTATACAAACAAGATTATTTTGCTTGCACATTTCAATTACATTTGAAACATCGTTATAATTGTTTTTTGTATACTGTTCTCCGTCTGACAATACAATTCTTACTGTGTTTGCTCCTGTTGCAGCAATCGCTGCTAATGACTGTGAAGTATTCTGAGTAAACCACGCATGAGGAACGTTAATTCCTCTCATTACAAATGAGTTTCCGTTTGCATCTAAAATAGATGTTCCGCTGACATGGAATCCAGTTGACTCCGCTGATACGTCCAGCTTAGTAAATAGTACCGTAGAAAAACATATTACTAATGCTGTAAAAAAGGATATCGCTCTTCTTTTTGCCGTTGACATGATTAAATCCACCTTTCGTTTTTTCTGCCAAACCTTAGTTCAGCGGATACATTGTACCATTAGCATATATTTTTTGTCAATATATTTCAGGGCATTTAAAATATATTTGTCTATTTTGGTTATATTATGTTGTATTTTTTTGTGTAAAAGAGATAAAAAATACTCTGACACTACTTTTTTGAAGCAATGTCAGAGCGTATAAAAGCGTCAAAATATTTACATTGTTTTAATATGAAGTTCATCAAGCTGTTTTTTTTCGACCTCAGAAGGACAAGCACTCATAAGCTCACTTGCATTCTGAACCTTTGGAAATGCAACTACATCTCTAAGACTGTCGGCTTTACACATAATCATTGCCAATCTGTCAAGACCGATTCCCATTCCACCGTGAGGCGGTGCAGCATAGCGATAGGCATCAACTAAAAATCCAAATTTTGCTTCAATTTCTTCGTCGGTCATACCAAGTGCCTCAAACATTTTCTGCTGAAGCTGAAAATCCGTAATTCTCATTGAACCACTTGAAAGCTCTGTACCATTAAGCACTAAGTCCCAAGCCTTTGCACGGACATTTCCCTGGTCGGTATCAAGATATTCCAAGCACTCATCCATCGGCATTGTAAACGGATGGTGCATTGCAATCCATGCTCCTGTTTCCTCATCCTTTTCAAAGAACGGCATTTCTGTAATCCACACGAAATTATACTGCCCCTCAGGGATAATATCAAGTCTTTTAGCAGTAACAAGTCTTAATGCACCAAGGGTTGAAAGCACGACATTATTTTTATCTGCACATATAAGCACCAAATCGCCTTTCCGGGCATCTGTTGCTTCACATATTTTTTCCAAATCTCCCTCGCCGAGAAATTTCTTAAAAGAACAATTAGGCTCATCTGCCCAACGGATATAAGCAAGACCCTTTGCACCAATTCCCTTTGCATGTTCAACCAGTTTATCAATTTCTTTTCTTGTATATGTTGAAGCACCGTTTTTAACATTAATTGCACGGACTGAACCGCCGTTCTCTATTGCTGATTTAAACACAACAAAATCAATGTCCTTAACTGTATCTGTAATATCCTGAATTTCCATGCCAAAACGAGTATCAGGCTTATCAGAACCAAAACGGTTCATTGAATCAGCAAAGGTCATTCTCTCGATAGGCAGCTTAACGTCAACGCCTATAACGTCTTTAAATAACTTTTGAATATAACCCTCAACGCACTGCTGAATGTCCTCTGCGTCAACAAAAGACATTTCCAAGTCGATTTGAGTAAACTCAGGCTGTCTATCGGCTCTCAAATCCTCGTCACGGAAGCATCTTGCAAGCTGAATATATCTATCATACCCCGAAATCATAAGAAGCTGTTTGTAAATCTGCGGAGATTGCGGAAGAGCATAGAACTTACCCTCATGTACTCTTGACGGGACAAGATAATCTCTTGCTCCTTCAGGAGTTGATTTCATCATCATAGGAGTTTCAATTTCAAGAAAACCGTTATCATAAAAATACTCTCTTGTGACCTGAGCAATTTTATGACGCATAATCATATTTTCCTGCAATTTTGGATTTCTCAGGTCGAGATATCTGTATTTTAACTTAAGCTCATCGTTTACCTTATCGGAATTTGTCACTTCAAATGGTGTTGTTTCAGCTTTAGAAAGAATTCTAAGGTCTGTTACGATAATTTCAATTTCACCGGTTTTAAGCTTATTATTAACGCTTTCACGTTTTTGAACTTGTCCTTTTGCCATGAGGACATACTCGCTTTTAACCTGCTGTGCTTTTTCAAACACGGTTTTATCCGTATTGTCATTAAATGCAAGCTGAACAAGACCTGTACGGTCACGAAGGTTAATGAAAATAAGGTTTCCCATATCTCTCACTCTATCGGCGAATCCGCAGACAACAACTTCCTGAGGAGTATTGGGAACTTCTCCGCAATAATGTGTTCTGCGGAGGTCTTTCATTGTGTCAAGTTTCATTTTTTATTACTTCCTTTTCTATATAGTAATTTAAATATCTGCAAATATTCCGGCAACTTTCATTCCTGCAAAAATGCCTAAAAGGCACAGTCCGGCGAAAGCATAAAAATTCATCTCTTCTATGATTTTGAAAAGCTGTCAAGGTAGGCTTTAAGCAAAGGTTTTTTATTATCCCAAAACATTATGACGATACCCAGCACAAACACACCAAGCACACACAATGCACCGATTTTTTCCTTAACGGCAAAAAGCATTAGGGACAAAAACAAAGTTATTATTGTCCAAAGCACAGCTATAACATATGTATAGACAGGTTTTCGAAAACTTCCCTTTATAACGCTTCCGTTTTCAGTTTGTTCTATTTTGCCGAAAAAACCTGTTGCTCCGCCGTCACGTTTTTTAGCCATATGGTGATAAAGCTGAAACTTAAACTGTCCTGTACGGCAGCCATAAAAGCAGGTTTCAAACCTATGACTTCTCATAAATCTGCCATTTGACATTATATTAAGCGTTGGGCGATGCTCAATTAATTCATGGTCAAGTTTTCTGGCTGCTTTTTTAGGAGAAAGCGGCGACTCCACTTCATAGGTAACGGGTAATATCAGAAACATTCCTTATACCTCTCCCAAAGAAAACTCACTCATCATGGACTGAATCGTTTCATCGGTCATCATATCTGCAAAATAAACATCGCTGAAAAGCTGAACAAAGCTATCGTCAAGGTTTATATCAATCTGCTCGCCTGTTTTCATATTTTTCAGTTTAGCTGTACCTGTTTCAATCTCGTTATCTCCTAGAACGACCACAAATCCTGCTCCGATTTTATCTGCATATTTCATCTGCGCCTTCAGTCCTCTTCCCACAAGGTCATACTCAGCAAAGAAGCCTTCCTCACGCAGTTTTTTTACAAGTTCAATAGCTTTATATTCGCCCTTTTCACCCATAGAAGCAATATAAACATTACATTTTTCAGGATTCATAAAATCACAGCCTTGATTTTGCATTGTAAGAATAAGTCTTTCAAGGCCCATTCCAAAGCCCAGTGCAGGGGTTGGCTTTCCGCCAAGCTGTTCTATAAGTCCGTCATATCTTCCCCCGCCGCAGACTGTTCCCTGTGCACCGATGTCAGTTGTAATAAACTCAAACACTGTTCTTGTATAATAATCAAGTCCTCTTACAATTCTTGGATTGATTTCATATTCAATATTCATTAATTTCAAGTTGTTTTTAAGTTGTTCAAAATGCTCGCTGCACTCATCACAGAGATAATCAAGAATAACAGGTGCATTTTCAGCGATTTCCTTATCCTCGGCAGATTTGCAGTCAAGAATTCTCATTGGATTCTTTTCAAGTCTTTCCTGACAAGTTTCACATAATCTATCTTTATACTGTTCAAAATACGCTTTCAGCGCTTTGTGATACTCGGCACGGCACTTAGGACAACCGATTGAATTTATATTAAGCTCGATTCCTTTAAGTCCCAATCTATCCAGCACGCTTTTTGCCAATGAGATTACATCTGCATCCGCACGAGCATTTGCTGCTCCAACCATTTCACAACCAAACTGGTGGAACTCTCTTAATCTTCCTGCCTGCGGCTTTTCATGACGAAAACATGAGAGTATATAAAATACTTTCTGAGGAAATCCCTCATTCAAAACTCCATTTTCAATCAAAGCACGAATAGTACCTGCCGTACCCTCAGGTCGAAGTGTAAACGTACTGTCACCCGTCGCAGAAACAGTATACATTTCCTTTTGAACCACGTCGGTAGTGTCGCCGACAGAACGCACAAAAAGACCTGTATCCTCAAAGGTTGGGATACGTATTTCCTTAAATCCGAACTGACTTGCAGTTTCAGATGCCACCTGTTCAACAGTATGCCATTTATATACTTCGTTAGGCACTACATCTTGAGTTCCCTTTGGTCTTTGAGTTATTGCTGCCATTTATATCAAATCCTTTCATATTTCAAAGTCATCTATACAGCCATTCCTTATATAATAACCGAATTTCATACATTCGTCAAGGGCGGTATGTCTTCCCTTATCCGTTTTAAACCATGTATTACGCCTTGTTGAACCGTCGTTGGCAGGACAAGGTATTATATTAAACTTCACCAAAATTTTCTCCGCCATTTTCAATGCTCTTCGCATATGATAGGCAGTTGTAACCAATATGATGCTTTTACAACCAGGAAAATTACTTCTTATTATTTTTTCTGCATTGACAAGGTTTTCATAGGTTGTCATTGATGTTTCCTCTGTCAAAATATCCTCCGCTTTGATTCCGAGATGTAAAGCTGCATTTTTCATTGCTTCCCATTCAGGGACTTTTCCGCTGTCAAAGTTTCTGACCTTTCCTCCGCAGACAATGATTTTACTGCTTTTGCCACTATGATAAAGCCTTTCTGCGACGGGCATCCTATATATAGGCGCTTTTTTGCTTCCAAGAACAACAATCAAATCACCGTTATCGCCTTTATACTCCAGCCCTTCAAACAGCAATTTATCTATTATTTCATCTGATATATTCTGCTCTGTCAATTCACTTACAAGCATAAATCCCTCGCTAACAAAAAATAAACGGTCCTCCCCTTAACAAGGGACGACCGTAATCGTGATACCACCCTATTTACAGGAATTAAATAAAACTCCTGCATCTTAT
>CAMWVM010000094.1 GCA_947177715.1 uncultured Ruminococcus sp. | reverse complement strand
ACTCGACTAGTCGTCGGCAGCGTCTGATGTGTATATGAGACAGAGTAGTACATATATTAGCCTTGCTTGTTAGATCCGTTCTTTGATTCGCTGAGAGAAGTGATTTTAAATATGCAAACAAAAAATATCCTGAAACTGTATTCATTAAAAATATAAGATAAACCACATAAATATTTATGTCAGGCGGATAATCTCCAGATATAAAATATTCTAAGAAAGGCAACAGCAGTAAACCCATTGATAAAACTATTATACCGATAATTCGATAACACTTTCTATAAAAATTCAAAAGAGCACAAACTGTATCCGTATCGTTTTCTGATAAAGGTTTGTACATATTGTAAATAATAGCTGTCTGAAATCCCAACTCTGTCAAGTTAAGCACATTTAACACTGATGTAAACAAGCTGCTTAACCCCAAATACAATTCACCCAAATTATATATAATAACCGTTCTTATTACAAACGGAAACGCAGTTGTTATTAAATTAGCAAAAACACCCCATATAATATTTCTTGAAGAATTTTGGGTTCGACTCATATTTTTTCACCTTTTTTATCCTTTACTTTTGTTTCACATTTCGCAATTTCTCAGCCAGTTTAAAAACACACCAAAACAAATGAGGCATATACCTAAAAACAACTACATATGTTTTTATACGTTTTTTCATTTTCTGATTTGATAAATATTTATAATGAAATTTATAATACTTATGTATTTCAGGAACGACACAATTATATTTAATATTGTTATTCTTGCTCAAATAAATTACATTTTGTACTTGAATAATCAAAGAAACTGCAGAAAATACACCTAACGTATCTATATATTCTGCATATGATTGTATTTCATTTGATATTATGCAGTGAGATTTTAACTCTTCACTAACCTTTTTAATTAATTTTTCAGGGGTTTTTATATCTTTGCAGACTGATGATGTATTATTTCTGTAATTATAAAGATATTCATTATGATAATAAATACCTTTTGCTTTATGACAAGCCTGTATCATAAATAATATATCTTCTCCCATTCTCAAATCTGTCATAAACTGCAAATTGTCTGTCAATTCTCTTTTATATATTTTATTCCATAACCAAAAACCATATTGTCTAATCGTATCCGGTAAAATATTGCCTTCAGTTTTTTGAGATTCAGTTTTAATTAATGGTCTAGTGCTTCCATCATTGTTATATTCACGCACTGCGAAAGCCACAACATCAACAGATTGTTCTATAAGCTCCCTTACAATCGTTTCCACAGCATTTCTTTCGAGAAAATCGTCACCGTCAACAAACATTACATATTCACCCTGAACATGATTTAAACCATAATTTCTTGCTGATGATACCCCTCCGTTTTCCTTTTTTAAAAAGATAATTCTATTATCTTTTTTACACCAGCTCTGACAAATGTCTTCCGAACTGTCAGTAGAACCATCATTAATTATAATTATTTCTATATTTTTATAAGTTTGTTCAATTAATGAGAGGATGCAATCGTCCAGGTATGTTTCACCATTATATACTGGTACAATAATTGACACGCAACCTTTTTTCATTTTAGCCTCCGTATAAATCACTTAAACAATCGATTATTCCTTCGTTTAATGCTGCTTTAGACTCATCAATCAGACCTGTAATCAAATTCTCGTCATATATTAATTCATCATTAATATCAATTTCATTAACATTTTTAACTGTTACAATAGGAACTGATATATTGAATGTTTTAAGTATATTTACAAGCCTATTGTCCACTATTAATTCACCTGACTCGTTAACATTCCCTAAGCAGTAGAATTTTTTGCGATTGATAATAGAAAAAGCAGTTCCATGAAATGAAGATGAAAGAACACAATCCGCATTCTTAATATACCATAAAAAATCAGATGGAGATAGATTTTTAACAAATTTAATTCCGTATTTCTTATATTTAAAAGAAGCCGTGTTTGTAGGAAAAGTATATACTGGTAAACCTGATTTTCTTGATATTGTTGAAACAATTTTTGCAATCTGGCTATTGAAACCTACCGAATAGAAGAAAATATACTTTCCATTAATTTGATTATTAGTTGAGGTTATCTCCTCATACTCATTGGCATTTAACAGAAAAGTAGGGTCAAGTACTACCTGAGAAATATTTTTCTCAAAAAGTTCATCAATTTGTTCTTTACCGTTTTGCTCACGAACCAAAACTTTTTCAAATTCAGTCAATTCAGTTTTTATATTATCAATATACTCACAGGACTTTAATATACCATTACCAATACTTGCTGCATATGACATCTTTGGACACTTAGATTCAGGAACGAAATACATCATACTAAAATCAGGAGCTAAATTACACCAAATCTGATCGCTTCCGCAAATAACCATATCATAATTATCTTCAATATATTTTGTACATTCCTTAATATCCTTAAAAGATTCGTTGCTTTTAGGGATATATTTCTGAAATTGAATAAAACTATTGTTTCGGTTCTTTTTCATTCTATAACTGATTAAAGCCACAATATTTCTGACCAATGAACGAATAGAATCATTTTTTACAAATATAGAATATAATTTTTCATAATTAGGAGGAATAAAATCTATTAATTCTGTTTCTATGTGCAAATGATTGTTAATATATTTTTGTAATGCAAAAGATTGCAATGCTGAACCATAATTATGACTTCTGTGAAAAGTAAGAATTCCGATTTTTTTACCCATCACTTTCTCCTTTTTAATTCATATCTTATTTTTCGCAACTCCTTGATGCCAGGACTTCTCAAAATTCTATTAAGCAAAATCCTATAACGCCAAGATTTTTTTATTGCTTTAACAAAACCATATTTAACGTAGTTTTTTTCAAACTTCAGTCTTTTATTCGGCATTATACTTGGATATCTCAGCTGCGGATTTCCATTTACAGCTTCTTTTATAGCTCGTTCTTCATAAACAAACTGATCTTTTATAATTCTCCAAAATTGTTTTGCCTTTTCCGAATTTATAAAAACCATGCTGATTTTTGATCCGAAATTTTTATTCAACGTAGACCGCTCAATGCCCCAAAAATCTCCTATTGTAAAATCAGAAACACGGCTTTGTTGAGCATATTTACAATTATAACAATTCTTTCTGCATATCAAGCCTTTATAAAAGCTGCTAAAATACAAATCCAGCTCTTGAGTTCTTTGATACAAAATATCCTTTTCTTTATATACAGTAAACATATAGTCATGTTTTCCACGAAACGATACATCAGTTCTTACTTGATTTTTATCTATATAATCAAGATACTCCTCAAGATAGGTATAAGGCGGAGTTCCATGACAGACCAAATCTACAGTAAGCAAATTCTCATCTTTGCCATTAAGAAAACTTATAAGACCTGCCGACTGACAAGGTGTACCAATAAATATTACTTTTTGATTGTTTTTTAACTCTCTTTTTATTTCTGTAAAAGAAAGACCTGTATAGCTCTGAACATACTTTGAACTTCTTGCATTCTCAATATCTTCTGACGTTTCAATTTTTTTTACTATTGGTTTCAAGTTTTTATCAAACAAGGTTGAATATACAGATACACCTGAATTGACAGCATTTCGTGTAAAAACAGAGGCAACGCCGCCAGACGAAGAATATTTATCTTCATTACTTTTGCTTTGTGCTGCATAGCATGTTATCGGAGTTCGAAACTTAACTGATCTATTAGCAGGACAATGTTTTATGCACAATCCGCAATCCACACATTTTTGATTATCTATTATAGGAACTGTACATCCCATCTCATCTTTTCCTACTGAAATCGCTTTTCGGGGACATATATTCATGCAAGCAAAACAGCCGGTACAATCTTCTTTTTTACAAATCTGTGAAATCATCAATTATTACCTCGTGTTTTTAATTCATTCAAAGAAGGAATATTAGCGAATGGTTTAAATTTTCTAAGAGAATGAATAAACATACGAATCAGCTTATAATCCTTAAAATAATGATTATTAACGCCCAAATAAACAGCAGGTTTATCAGTGATAACATCATTAAACAGGTTTATCCACAAAGGTATAATCACATCAGGCATAAAGCTTTCTTTCACAAATACTTTTGCTTGATCCCCCATTTTTTTGTTCATTTCCTTATTTCTTAACAATAATACTATATAATCAACAAACTCTTTTTCAGTTTTAAATAAAAATCCTGATTTTTTATGTAATGTTGTATCCAAAAGACCGTTTTTTCCACGAGTTACAACAGGAACTCCACATGCTTCCATTTCGATAGCACTCAAACCAAAGGTTTCAGTATCTGATGTTGGATTCATTACACCCACGGCGGCACGATTGATCAAATCTATTTTTTCATGACCCATAGTTCCATGAAAAATAACCGAAGGCAACAGTTCATCTTTTTCATCAGTTAGATATGGCATAAACATTTTTTCATAATTTTCATCAGCAATCCCATAGCTTCCCATTTTTAAATCTTTAAAATACAGATTTCCTCCGCCAATTACATGGAGCTTTGCCTCTGGTACTTTTTCAATTATCGCTTTCCAATTCTTTGCAAGTATGTGAAAGCCTTTTTGAGGAACAAGACTTCCCATATACACGACACTTAAATCATAATCATCTACTCTGAAATACTCTTCCCTGTCAGAATCAAACATATTATATATATATGTTGATTTATCTATTACCTTACAGTCAATATAATGATCATATTCCTGTTTGCCGACAAACACCAATCGCTTGACTGCGATACAGTCATTAATCATATCTGCTTCACTTGAAGACAAAAAATTATGTGCCCAACCAACGGCAGGTACACCAATTTTGTCTAATTTATTATAGAATTCTTTAGTTTTATCTCTAGAGCTAAACAAAATAAGATCACATGACTCAGTATTAATATGATTTAATGCTTCTATTTCATTTTCAACTTGTTCTTCATTCAAAAAGTCTTCAACTTTGCATTTTCCGCTTCTATATAGAGTAATTTCTATATTTTTGTCGTATTTATTAAGAAAATGCGCCAGCTGTAAAAACATATAACTTGTTCCACCAATACCAGGGTTTCCATTTTGTGGACAACTCAAATCCACATCTGTTATTCTCTTATCTTCCAGTAACATTCCAAGTTTCATTTTACACCTCAAGATTTTAGGCTGTTTCGACTTTTTCTGCCTTTAATTATATTTTTTATTTTTATCAGAATGGGGAGTGCTTTTTGTTTAACAATCAAAACTCTGTATAATTGTTTCGATTTTTTCTTTTCTATTAAATTAAATGCAATTTTCTGCTGTTTATTTGCATGAATATTTAAATGATTCTGCAAAGTTTCACTATTAAACGCATCCTGAATATCCTTACAATTCATCCAATTACTGATCATATTTATTTTTTTATTTTTATTTTCACTGCTAAACACCAACTTTTGTGCTGAATTATAAAGTCCATAAAGCAATGACATTTTTAAATAATCATCAAATTGTTCACTAAAATATTTATGACAAAAATCCAACTGTCTATGATATATTTTTATAAAAACATCAAATATATCATCTCTAAATACTTTTGTAAGCGACTGGGAATTATCCTCTACATAATGATAATAAGCATATTCAGTTGTTGCTAAACTATTAATATCATCAATATAATCCAAATTAAAATAATAATCTTCAAAATACCGCATATCATCAAGAAAGCGGCAATTCATAAGATCTCTTCGATACATTTTGTTCCATGGACTGTTTAAAAAGCAATCCATATACAGATTATCAAAATCAAAAGCAATCTCCTGTACATTTTTATATACTGCATTTTTACATTTATGAAGCATTACTTCATCATTATATACAGTGTAATAACTTGCAACAAGCAAATCAACGTTTTTCTCGCTTATTATTTCATACATTCTTTTACATGCATCTGTTTCTAATGTATCATCACTGTCAACGAACATCACATATTCACCGCATGCTGCTTCAATTCCAGCATTGCGGGCAGTGGAAACGCCACCATTTTCTTTATGAATAACCTTGATTCTTTGGTCTTTCTCAGCCCACTCTTGACACAGAACAGGCGAATTATCAGTTGAACCATCGTTAACTAAAATAATTTCAATATCCTTTAACGTTTGTGAAGTCAACGCAATCATACAATCTGATAATTTTGAAGATGTATTGTAAACCGGTACTATAATAGAAACAATCGGATTCATAACTCACCTATTCCTTTTGAAGCTCTGTAACAACCTCAGCTGCTTTTTGTAGATTTTTTATATATTGCTCTGTTTTGTTAATCAATTCTTGTTTTATTTGAGTTTCATTTTCAACAATGAACTGAAATTTATTCCATAAGTCTTCCTGCGATTTAAGTTCCTGCACCGGCATCACATAATCTTCATAGCTGCCGAATAAATCCTTGGCTATTCCCTTCGCTTTCAATGAATAACCCACAACCAATGTAGGAACTCCAGTTGAATATGCAGCGATTGAAGCATGTGTACGTGCTGTCACCAAAAATCTACATTTCGAAATCAAGAACTTAATTTCCTCACAATTAAGCTCCTCGGATGCTCTGCTAATTCGGTTTGTATGTTTGAATTCTTCATATAACTGATTTAAGACTCCTAAATCTCCGCCTTCTCCGACATGATGTGCGAGGGAGTAGTGACTCTGCTACTCGTCTGCGAGCGCGCGAGAGGGCGGAGCTTCACGTAGGCCGTCTTCTGCTTGAAAAAAAA
>CAMWVM010000093.1 GCA_947177715.1 uncultured Ruminococcus sp. | reverse complement strand
GTCCGTAACACTTTGCCATTGGTTTTCCTCTTTTCATGTCGGCTCTTTTTATTCTATGCACAAAGATAAATAAATGTGAATATTTTTTTATTTCATACGCAAGATAAAAATAAAAAGAAAGAGGTCACGGATATGATTGTTATAAAAACTATATTAACAGCATTGGCATCAATTATAATAATGTTCCTCATATCAAAGCTGTTGGGAAATAAACAGATTTCAGAGCTTAATATGTTCGATTACATCAACGGTATTACCATAGGTTCAATCGCTTCTGAAATGGCTGTTTCGGATAATTGGGACAGCATTTGGACTGCTGCCATTGCCATGACTGTCTATGGACTGACAGGATTTCTATTATCTATATTTACAATTAAATCAATAAAAGCAAGGCGTTTTTTCGCCGGTGTTCCCCTGCTTTTAATTGAGGACGGTAAAATGTATCCGGAAAATATAAAAACCGCAAAGCTGGATACAGGCGACTTGCTTACCAGGGCAAGAAACTCAGGTTATTTTGATATCTCGCAAATTTCATATGCAATCCTGGAAAACAACGGAAAAATTTCATTTATGCCCAAAGCAGTTGAAAAACCTATAACATTAAAAGACTTAGGTCAGCAAAAACAGAACGAGAAACTATCTGTAAATGTAATTCTCGATGGCGTTATTATGGAAAGCAATTTGAAATATACAGGCAACGATATTAAATGGCTCACTGCACAAATGAGGCAACAAGGCTTTACCTCTCCGTCAGATATCTTCCTTGGCATTGTTGACGGCAATAATAACTTTATTGCTTATCCCCAAAATAACGAAAAAAACAAAAAGAATTATTTTGATTAAGCAAGAATTTCTTTCAGATTTTTTGCAAGTTCCGATACCGGCAAGCCAACTACGTTAAAATAATCTCCGTTAATTTTTTCTACAAACAAGGAACCTTTCCCCTGTATTCCATAAGCTCCAGCCTTATCAAACGGCTCCCCTGTCAGGATATAAGCAAATATATCTTCATCAGACAGTTCTCTGAAGGTAACGTCAGTTTTACAGCTGAAAGAATAATATTGACCTTTATAATAAACCGCTGTTCCGCTAACTACCTGATGAGTATTCCCCGAAAGATGTTTTAGCATTCTATATGCGTCATCTTTATCCTTTGGTTTTCCCATAATCTCATCATGTAAAATAACTGATGTATCACAGCCTATTACCAGAGAATCGGGATAAAGCAACGCAACTTCCCTGCACTTTTCATATGCCAAACTCTGAGGTACGAGTTGTGTAGGAACACTTTCATTAATAATCTCATCACCCTTTGCCGGAACTATACTGAACTTGTCAAAAATCACCGACAAAAGTTCCTTTCTTCTTGGCGATTGTGACGCCAAAACAACCTCGCAATTCAAAATCTTACTCAAATTAAACATAAATTTCTCCCCTAAAAAAGAGGATTCTAAACGAATCCTCTTTTCTTTATTTTATTGATCCATCTTGTTTCCACACTGAGAACAAAATTTTATACCTGATTCTTCCTTGCTTCCGCATTTAGGACAGAACACATCATCTTTATTATCTTCCGGTTTTTCAATTTTCTCTACTGCACTTTCAGCTTTTTCTGCATTTTCTTCTGTATCAGAATCACCTTCAGCATCTGTTACAGGTGTTACAGCATTTTCAGTTATATCAATGACTGTTACAGTATCTTCTATAACCGGCTCTGGATTTTGCATTTCCACCACAGGCTGTTTCTCACCGCAGTTAGGACAGAATGCAACATCTCTTGAAACCTGTGCTCCGCACTTAACACAAACTTTAACGCCTTTTAGATCGCTGATTTTTTCTCTGCTTTCATTAATTTCCGCAAGTAAAGCGTCAATCTCATTAACAAGACGCTTAACGTCTTCATGCTCAATTTTATCCATAAGCTCAAGCTTAACTATACGTCCGATTTCAGTATGTTTACTATTCACTTCCGAAAGATTTTTATTGATTTTGCTGTTGAGCTTTGCAATTTCTGACATACGCTTTGTTGAGTTGGAGACTGCGGTTGCTCCCGATGATAGTTTTTCACTGATTTTGTTAATAAACGACATAATAAAACCTCCATTAATTATTGTAACTGCTATTGTCTATATTATTAGCGTTGTCTTCATTTTGGCTGAAATTTGATGATGCATCCACAGTGTTTTGTTCAGATTTATCTTCTGAACTATCCTGTTGCCCTCTTTCCACAGCCTTTTGATTTTCATCAGAAAGACATATTGATGTATCAAGATAATAGTGCCTTAATATTTGGTCATATGTATATCCGGCTTCCGCATAATAGCACGCTCCCCACTGGGACATTCCCACTCCATGCCCCCAGCCATAAGTGGTGAATATAAAATTACCGTTATCATATTCTATTTCAAAGGCATTATTTTTAAGTCCTAATATTGACGCTAAAACAGTTCCGGTAATCCTTGACATTTTACCGTCTATTCTGCAATGAGTATATTCATCAATGGTCATATCCGCAATATACTTTCTACTGTACACAGATTGTATTCCAAACCATTTTTTCAAATCATCAGATAATTTTATGTCCGTTTTGGATTCAATTATTTTCTTAACCTCGTCCTTTGAAAGCACAGTTTGAACTCCATAATGTGGATCCTTCTCATCATAAGGACTTACAACTGCAAGCAGATATGGATACTGTGTTCCCCAAACAGCAGAACTCTCCGTTGAACAGCCTGCCGTAGACGCAGAATATACGGCATCGATAATAGAACCGTCATAATAAACAGCCTGACCGCTGACTGCATTAACGCAGTCCTCTATAATTGCAGAATACCCTGGCCTTAGACCGACAGAAGGGATTTTATCACAATCATCGTTAAATCTTACATAAGAATAAGCCGCAACCGCTTGTGCTTTAATTGCCTCCCAACCCCAGCTGTCGCTTATTTCATTATTTACGATTTGGCAAACAAGATCAAATCCGTTTAGTGTTACAATTTGATCTGAGTTTTCATCATAAACGGAATAAATCTCGTCTTTTATATCTCTTGTTTCGTAAAAATTTAAAGGCGTTGGTTCACATTCGTATACAACTGTATAGTCATCTGGTATATCCACAGTAAAATTCGTTACTTCGATCTTTTTAGGCTCAGCAGTTTTAGTTTTGGCTTTTGCTGTAACCTTTACAGCTTCTTGCGACATATCATACTCACTTAAAGCCGCTTTCTTATAATTCGTAACTATATACTGTGATTTACTGACTATTGACGTTGAACTGTTAGGCTGAGATTTTTCATTAAAATTATTGTCTTTACCCAGAGCAGTTATTCCAATCACTGCAATTAAAACGAAACCTATCACAGAAGGATATGCTTTTTCCGCAAACCTTCTAATATCAAATTTCATATGTCTTCCTCTTTTTCAAAACTTCTATATCATATTAATGATAACAAATATAAGAAAAAAGTCAAGGCAGATTGAATAACCGACTTGACTTTTGTAGTTTTTAACAATTTTACACCTGTTTTTTTAGGCATATCATACAAAGATTAATATTTAAAGAATCTCTGTCCCTCAAGCTCCATGCAAAAATTCAGCGTTTCAAACCATGCTGCAGTTGAACTGCCGCAATACTGAGGTGCATAATAGAAAATTGCGCCTTTGCTGTTATCTTCACCATTCAACGCTCTGAGAACACAATCTTTTGTATTCTGAGTAGGTGCATTTACTTTATTGTAATAATTTGAAATAGCAGTAAACTGACCATTAGCCGTTAAAACTCCCTTCAATGTGTTCGGGAAGCTTGGAGATTTAACTCTGTTAATAATAACATTAGCGACAGCTATCTTACTTGCATTCGAGCACCCACCTGCTTCATTCTGGAGAACATAGCACATCATCTCAAATTCTTCGTTTGTGTAGCTTATTGTTCCGCTGTTTACAGCAGAAGGGGTACTTGTTATTGTTTTATCAGTTGCTGCAGTAGTATTTTTAACGGGAGCAGAAGCTGTCAAATATTCTGCCATACAATATCCCGTAACACCGTCAACATTGATGCGATACCAGCCGTCATTTGTTTTTCCGTTAACTGTTACCTTATTTCCTGCATTAAGCACCTTGATTACATCACTGTTCTTTGAAGCGCCGGTTCTAAAATTAACCGCCTCTTTTACATACATTGTTTTTGAACTGATTGACTCAATCTCGGCAGTCTTTTTTGTTGCTGTTGTTTTTTTTGTTTCTTCAGTTTCTGTTGCTTTTGACTTTTCAACAGCCTTTGTAGTTTTTGCAGCAGTTTTAGCTTTTGTTGTTACAATTTCAGCCTTATTAAAAAGATCATACTCCTCAATCCCGGCTTTTTTCCAGTCAATAGAACCACTGAATTCAGTTGTTTTTTCTGCAGCTGTTGTTTCCTTGCCAGTAATGACCTCAGGATTTCCAATAACGCTCATTGCGCCGATTGTTCCTATTGTCAGCACACAGAGAATTCCTGTGCCCAGCATTGTTCCCATTTTCCTTATAGAAGGCTTAGCATTATGCTTTGCTCCCTCTAAAGACTTTTTCTGCTTCATTTTTATCACATTTCCCTTTCCGCAGACAGATTCAGCATTTTCTGTCCGCAAGGCAATATTTTCAAATCAAAATATCGCCCCTCTGTGAACGTGAGAGATTTCACAGATTACATTTATATTTTACATCTTATGATGTAATAAGCATCAATATGCCCAGCCGAAATACTTTTTCGTATTTCCCCATACATCTCGCCAGCATTTAGGAAAATAAACGTCTTTATCAGCTTTTTCTTTGTAAGAGTCAACTATCAAATCAAGATTATCGTCCGCATCCATTTTCTTTGCAGTAATAATCCATCTTAAATCGTTAACCTCATTAGAACAAATTTGAAGTGAGATATAGTCGTCATCTTCCTCACATTCCACTTCGCTTGAATACCACGAATATTTCCTTACGTTTTCTATAAAGCTTTCAAACGTATGCTCTTCATCAAAATTACGGTATCTCCAATAGTCAAAGATTTTTCCGTTATCTTGGCTTTCCTCAACATTTGCTATGTAGCATCCTATTATCACATATTTCTGATTGCTTTCATAAATAGTGTTAAATTCAATTACAGGATGTTTTTTCAGGAAATCTACGCCCTGCTTATATTCAGCCAAATGAGTAAAAGCCGTTCCCAATGATCTCATATGATGACCATAGATCGTAATATTATCAGCCTGTCCGTTTTCATCAATCGGAACCATACAGTCGGCATAAATACTTCCCGACTCATAATATTCCTTATCTATATTCTTTTTCAAGTAGTAATTGTTACCCACACTGGGGTCATCAGACACATACTGCAAAACAGGATAATCAATAAAAAGATTTCCATTTGAATCTGTCCAATCAGGAATCCTAATCCAACCAACAGAATCAGAATTACGTTTCACCAGTTTTTTTGCCCAGTTCTGAACAATTCTTTCATTGGACTGTGCTTCAGGAGATTCATCCTCAGGTGAAGCAATACTGGAATCATCGTTCACACTATCAAATGTAGGTGAAAGATCTGCCTGCATTTGCTGAACATAGCTTTTCTCTTCTTCATCTGTCTGAAGAAAAGCTTTAAGCTGTCCCAACGAAAAACAAAAAACTACTATAGAGAAAATAAATACAAACTTTCTTATAACTTCGTTTTTCCCATCGCCTTTCCAAGGGATGAAATATTTCAATACTCTGACAAAAAAATTACCGTTATCCTTTGGAGTCAGATTTAAAGTTTCATTAGCCATTGACATTTCTTATCCTCAACTTTCATAATTCTCACAAAGCTGCTTTAACATTTTAAGAGCTTTTATTGTTGTTACAGTTCGGATTTTTCTTCGGTCTAATTTTTCATATTCTTTATAAAGCATTAAGTCTTTTACAAGCTCGCTGTCCTTATATCTGACAGAAACATAAACTGTGCCCACGGGTTTATCATCTGTTCCCCCGTCTGGACCTGCCAGACCGGTTATTCCAACAGAAGCTCTCGAACCTGTCAGATTCATAATGCCATAACTCATTTCAGAAGCAATCTGCGGAGAATAGACTGTATACTCTTTAAGTGTATCCTCACTGACGCCGAGCACTTTCATTTTCATTTCCTCGGTATAGGAACATACCCCTCCCAAGTAAACTTTAGAAGCGCCTGATACTGAAGTAATCATCTGACTGACCATTCCTCCAGTACAGCTTTCGGCTGTACTCAAAGTAATCTCATTTGTCATAAAATATTCTACTACATCGGTTACAACTCTGTCAATAGAATCTGTAACCATTTTGTCATCATCAGCAAAAACCACTAACATTTCTACCTCATTTCTCACAAATTTGCACATAAAAAACGCAAAATATATTTATAAATTATTAATTAATCAATTTTATTTAACCAAAACCACGGCTTTTTTATGTGTTTTTTATATATTACACACAATAAATTACAATACGATTAAATATGCAATTTAAGTTATTTACATTAAACTTTAGCTCAAAACCCCGTAAAATAGAGGTGTTTCGGCCAATTGCTCATCTAATGCACAAAATTCATCAATATTTACATCAATATTTTATTACAACTTTATAATAGATTAACCATTTTGTAACCTAAATGTACGTTTGCTGAATTTTTTCGCCTTCAAATAAGGGCTTGCCCGTTTTCAACGTGGCAAAGTCAGCTTCAGCTGACGTTTTTAGTGGGAGATTCTACTCCTACTAAAAACATAAT
>CAMWVM010000092.1 GCA_947177715.1 uncultured Ruminococcus sp. | reverse complement strand
TGCTTGGAGTGCGACAAAAATGGGAGATGACACTCCTCGTTATCAGGGAAGGCTGACATTGAATCCGTTAGCACATATAGATCCGTTGGGAGCTATATGCATGGTACTTACGGGATTTGGCTGGGGACGTCCTGTACAGGTAAATCCTTTAAGATTTAAAAAATATCGTAAGGGAATGGCTCTCACAGCAGCCGCAGGACCAATTTCTAATCTTCTTGTGGGACTTGTGGGTATGATTGGATATAAAATTGCAAATGCTGCATATATTGCTTCTGTAATTTCTTCGCAATATTCAAACTCTCAATCAGCATTGTATTGGATTGCTCTGATACTTTACTATTTTACTGTTATAAATGTTGGGTTGGCTGTGTTTAATCTTCTGCCAATTCCACCCTTGGACGGATCAAAGATTTTATCTTACTTTACCGGACCTAAAATTGACAGATTTCTTGCACAATATCAAATGTATATATCTATTGCTTTTATTGTGTTTGTTTTTTCACCTATTTTGCATACACCTTTAGGTTGGCTGCAAAACATTATGATGTGGATAATGGACAAGCTGACATTTTGGGTGGACATAATTATTAATCTGATTTGGTGATTTTTTTATGGCTGTTGAATTTAAACTTGATGCTTTTCAGGGGCCGCTTGATTTGCTTTTGCACCTTATATCAAAGCATAAGCTGAACATATACGACATTGAGATATCACTGCTGTTGGAGCAATATCTTGATTATATGAATCAGCTTGATGAACAGGATTATGAATCTGCCGGTGAATTTCTTCAAATGGCTGCAAGGCTTATATACATTAAGACGGCATCTTTGCTTCCTCAGCCTGAAGAAGCACAAGAATTAAAAAAAGATTTGGAAGGCCGCATTATAGAATATTCTCTTTGCAAAAAGGCGGCGGAAATGCTGAAGAATATGTATGCTGGAGATTTAGTTTATGTCCGTGCTCCTGTTCCTGTAATTGTGGATAAAACATATACAAGATTGCATGAACCCCAGGATATTTATAATGCTTATATGGGCATTTCAGCAAAGAACAGAAATCGCAAGCCTTTACGTGCTGACATGTTTTCGCCTATTGTTTCGCACAAAATCGTGTCGGTTACATCGAAAATTATATTTGTGCTTAAAAAGCTGTATAAACATGGTGTCTTTGAAATGGACAAACTGTATGAAAATGTGACAAGCAAGTCTGAAAAGGTAGCAACATTTCTTGCAGTTCTTGAACTGACTAAATCAGGACGAATTTACATAAATGATGATAATACTGAATTGCGCTTCATTAGAAATTCTGGTAAACAGTCTGAAAGAACTGTTGAGGATGAGAAAAACAGTATAAATGAAACAAGTGATTACTCTGTTTTTGAAGAAAACTTAGATGCAGGTATTGCTGATAATGTTCAAAATAATGATGAAAACGAAGTTATAGCTGACAATGGATTTCAAGAGATAGCAAATAATGATATTGACAAAGCTGAAATCAAGCCTGTTGTTAAATCAATTTCTGAAAGAGTTTATCAATCTCATGTTATTTCCTGCACTGATACGGCTGTTGAGGATGAAACTTTGGAATTGTGTGATAATGAACTTGGCGAGGAAACAGCAGAAGATTATATAGAATCAAGTGAACTTAACGAACCGCCGGTAACTATATTTAAACCGAATTACTGGAATATGAGAAAATATTATTGGGGATATAGTTATGTGGGTGATGACAGCAGAAATAATTTCTGGTGTTATGGATAAATAAGGAGAAAAGGAACACTATAATGAGTATAAGAGATAAATTGCCTGTATTGGAAGCAATTCTTTTTGCAGGCGGTGAACCTGTAGATATTGATAAAATTTGTCTTTCTATAGAATTAGAAAAAAATGAAGCTTTAGAACTTATTGATATGCTTTCTGAGAAATATAAAAATGAAGACAGTGGAATTGAACTTTTAAAACTTGATTCATCATATCAGCTTGCGGCTAAAAAGGAATATGCGCCCTATATAAAAACAGCATTGGAAATCAAGAAAAATACTGCATTATCTCCTGCGGCAATGGAGGTTTTGGCTATAGTGGCATATAATCAGCCTATAACTAAAGGTTTTGTTGAAAATGTCAGAGGCGTTGATTCTTCCGGAGTGGTTAATTCGTTGGTTGAAAAAAATCTTTTGGTTGAAGCCGGAAGACTTGATCTCCCGGGTCGTCCTATAGCTTATAAAACTACAGATAATTTTCTTAGAAGCTTTCAGCTTACTGAACTGGGGGATCTTCCACCTATTCCACAGCAGAAAGAACAAATTACTTTTGATGAAATAGCTTCAGATGACAACAACAATTAATAAACAGTATTTGCAGATTGGAGATGGTGACAATAATTGTATTATGGATATTGCTTTCAATAATAGCTCTTATTGTTGTTCTTCTGCATTTTTCAGTGTCGGCGTATATTAAAGCTGATGAAAACGGATTTACGGTGAAAGTTAATTATTTTTTCTTTACGCTTTATCCGAGAAAGCCTAAAAAACAAAAGTTAAAAAAGAAGAAAGTATTAAAAGGAGATAGAAAGAAAAAAGAAAAGGAATTTTCGGACAACCTTGATGACGAATTAGGAGAACAGTTTTCGATTGATAATGAAAATGACAGTGATGATAATTTAACATACAGCGTCATTTCAGATGTTGTCAGTGAAGAAAGCACATTCTCCAATGAGCAATCTTTTGAACAGTTCAATGAAAAAAATTCAAAACCTGATAAGGAAGAAAATAAGCAACAAAAGGTTTTGAAAAAAGAGCCTGAAAAAATAAAACAAAAGAAAAGTAAAAAAAATAAAGATGAAAAAAACAGTAAGCTTTCATATTTAAAAGATAAGTATAATAAGATAAAGCCCTATCTTCCGATGAGTTGGAAGTATTTTAAAAAGCTCCTTAAAACTATAAGAATAACTGATGTGAAAATTGAAGTTGAAGTCGGCAGGGAAGACGCACATGAAGCTGCTATTTATTATGGGGTGATTCAAGGTGCTTTGTTTAATGCCTTAGGGCAGATTTGCAATATGTTCAGCGTTAAAATAAAAAAAGCGAACGTTAATTGTATATTTATAAAAAACACTATTAACGGAAGTGCTGAATGCTATGTAAAAATAAGACCAAGTGCTGTGATTGCAATAGCATTCTGTATCGGTGTTAATTTTTTAATAATATTTTTGAGGCAAAGACGTAAAAATAATGATAAACAAGAAAATGAAATTGAAAATAAAGATGAAAACATTTTGGAGGTAAAATAAAATGAGTGATAATACTAAATTAGAGGGTCTTGTAAAAACAGCAATGGAGAAAATTCATGAAATGGTGGACTGTGAAACTATTGTAGGAAAACCGATTCTTACAGCAGACGGTACAACTATTATTCCGGTTTCAAAGGTTTCATTTGGTTTTGCTTCTGGAGGTTCAGACCTTCCGACGAAATCAACTAAAGACCAGTTCGGCGGCGGTTCAGGAGCAGGCGTTACAATAAGCCCTGTTGCTTTTATTGCTATCCACAACGGTGAAACAAAGCTGCTTCAGATGACAACAAATACGCCATATGAAAATGCAGTTGTAAATGTTGTTCCGGATGTTGTAGACAAAATTATAGATTTTGTTGATAAAAAGACGGGTAAGAAAGAGGAATAATATTTTCCTTTGACATTTTTGAATTAATTGAAAATTACGGTACATTCTAATAAAGAATTTATTTGTAAAGGTGTGTCGTAATTGAAAATACTATCTTTTATATCTGCCGTAGTCTTGTCATTTTTCACGTTAGCATTTAATGCTAATGCGGTTGATTTACCTGCGACTTCAGCAAAAGGTGCAATACTTATTGACGCCGCTACAGGCGAAATTTTGTTTGAGAAAAATTGCAAAGAAAAACTTCCTATGGCAAGTACTACAAAAATAATGTCTGCTATGCTTGCTCTTGAAAGCGGAAATCTTGATGAGGAATTTGTCGTTGACAGCGATGCTATAAAAGTCGAGGGTTCATCAATGGGGTTGCAGGAGGGTGACAGGGTCACTATGCGTGCACTTGTTCACGGAATGCTCCTTCCAAGTGGTAATGACGCTGCAAATGCAGCGGCTGTACGGATTTGCGGTTCAGTTGAAGCTTTTGTACAGCTTATGAATGATCGTGCTGTTGAACTTGGATTGACTTCTACTCATTTTGTAACGCCATCGGGACTGGATGACGATACAGATGAACATTATTCCTCTGCATATGATATGGCAATTTTGGCAAAGGAAGCATTAAAAAATCCTGATTTCCGAGAAATATGTGGGAAATATAATGCGAAGCTTAAATATGGTAATCCGCCCTATGAAAGATGGTTGACGAATTCAAACAAGCTGCTAAATACTTGCGATGGTGTTATTGGGGTAAAAACAGGTTTTACCGATAAAGCAAAACGGTGTCTTGTGTCGGCTTGTGAGAGAAATGATGCAACACTAATTTGTGTAACGCTAAATGCACCAAACGACTGGCTTGATCATTCAAGATTGTTTGATTATGGTTTTACTATGTTTGAAAAGCAAAAGCTTCCTGCTGAAACTAATAAATTTATCGTAAACGTGGTTGGAGGAACTGAAGACACTGTTGAATGCGAAACTAAGATTCCTCAGTTAAATATGCTAAGAGGAAAAGCTGATGAAGTGACATCAGAAGTGTATATAAATCATTTCCTTTATGCACCTGTGGTTGAAAATACTGAGGTAGGAAAAATAACTTATTATTATAAAGATCAAGTTATCCACGAAGAGCCAATAGTGACATCCCGCACAGTTGGATATAAAAAAGCTGAAAAGGAACAAAGCTTTTTCAGCAAATGCTGTTCTAAATTGGGAGAATTATTTTAGTTGAAAAGGGCTTAACGCCCTTTACATAAATTCATGCTGTGAAGCATTAAGGAGATTTTATTATGGAAAAAATCAGAATTCAGAAAATTATTGCAGAAAGCGGTTATTGTTCACGTCGGAAGGCAGAGGAACTTATTGCTCAAAAAAGAGTGCAGGTAAACGGACGACCCTGTAAACTTGGGGACAAGGCTATGCCTTTGAAGGACTTAATCACTGTTGACGGTGAGCAGATAAGAGTGCAGAAGAAAAAAGAAATGCACTACATAATGCTTCATAAACCAAGAGGCTATGTAACAACGATGAGCGATGAACTTGATAGAAAATGTGTAACCGACTTGCTCAGTGATTTTCCTGACAGAGTTTATCCTATTGGCAGACTTGATAAAAATTCAGAGGGACTTCTCTTGTTTACTAATGATGGAAAATTTGCTAATGATATAATGCATCCTTCAAAGCACATTTCAAAGACTTATCGTGTAACAGTTCGTCCTGATATTAACGACGACCAGCTTATTGCACTTTCTGACGGAGTTGAAATCGACGGAAAGAAAACGCTGCCTGCTACGGTTATCGTTTTGGATAAACAGCCGGGACGAGTAGTAATGCAGATTACAATTCATGAGGGCAGAAATCGCCAGATTAGAAAAATGTGTGAGGCTGTGGGACTTGAGGTCGCAAGACTTAAAAGAACGTCTATCGGACCGTTGAAGCTGGGTATGCTAAAACCGGGTGATTATCGTGAGTTGAAGCCAGATGAATTGAGAGCTTTGAGAAATGCTATTACTAAAGCTAAATAAAAGAAGAAGCGGCAAAAGTTTTATAGGATTAACTAAAAAATGAAAGACCGGAGAATAAATCTTTATGGTATCTATAAGAGAGCAGATTTTCTGCTCTCTTTTTGTATGTCTAAAAAGTGAACAAATATCATATTAAAAGTAAAAATATAAGAGCGTTACTTGATATAAGACAGGAAAAATAGTATAATTAAAATTGTATAGGTATGAGTTGCCATGTTTTAAATTTGGTAATTCTAATTAATTTGATAGGAGGAAACTGTATGTCTGATTCTATTATTAATCTTGTTGAGCTGAAAGCTAAGGCTGAAGCTGATTCTGCTGCAAGAACCCGACTGACATATTTGTTTGATGAAGGTACATTTACTGAGCTTGATCCCTATGTAACTTCCGATTCCGATTTATCTGGAGTTATAACTGCTTACGGTTATGTTGAAGGGAACCCCGTATATGCCTTTTCACAGGATATAAATGTGAAAAAAGGTGCGCTGACAGAAGCTCAGGCTAAGAAAATTGTAAAAGTTTACGACCTTGCTGCTAAAACGGGAGTACCTGTTGTGGGAATCTATGATTCTTTCGGTGCAGACTTGTCTAATGGCTGTAAGGCTCTTAATTCATATGGCGAGCTGCTTATGTGGATGTCTAATTTGTCCGGTGTTGTTCCTCAGATTTCAGTAGTTGCAGGTACTTGTGCAGGAACTGCTGCAATGTTGGCTGAATCTGCTGATTTTGTAATTGTTGCTGAGGATTCTGAACTCTTTGCAGCTTCAAATAGTGAAATAAAGAATTCAGCTGAAAATGCTGCAAAAAACGGAACTGCTGCCGTTGTCGCAAAGGACGATAAAGAGGCTGTAGAAGCTGCTAAAAATATTCTGCTAAAGCTGCCTCAAAATAACCTTTCACCTGTGCCAATGTATGAGTTCGAGCTACCTGAAACTGTTTTCGGAGGCGACGCTGTTTCTCAGACTGAAGCGGTTTGTGATGAAGGAAGTGTAATTGAGCTTTCTGATAAGTTCGGCAAGGCTTCATATACTGCTTTAGGAAGTATCGGTGGTGCAACTGTTGGCGTTGTTGCTA
>CAMWVM010000091.1 GCA_947177715.1 uncultured Ruminococcus sp. | reverse complement strand
GGTTGAAGAAGATGTAACCATAGGATAAATTCCATGGTCAGGGTCTTTAAGCGAGCCAAGCTGACCCTCTAAAAGTACATTCTTGCCCTCTTTAATTGCATTCCATAAATAAAGAGAAACATCACATACATAAGGTTCAACCATCTTTTTATATTCCATTAATGTATTGAATAGCTCATCTGCGTTAAGTGCAGGCTTGTGATATAAATGTTCAAGCAGAACATTTTTTGTTTCAACTACACGCTCTAACTTTTTGCGAAGATTTTCTTCATCAAAAAGCTCCTGAACCTGAAAACCGATTTTAGCATATTTATCAGAATAGAATGGAGCAATACCTGATTTTGTTGAACCAAAGCTTGCCTTTCCAAGTCTTTCTTCCTCATATTCGTCAAAAAGAATGTGATAAGGCATAACCATCTGAGCTCTGTCAGAGATCAAAATCTTAGGCTTAGGTACGCCCTTTTCAACTATCGACTGTATTTCATTGAAAAGCACCGGAATATTCAAAGCAACTCCGTTGCCTATAATACTTGTTGTATGATCATAAAAAACTCCCGAAGGAAGTGTGTGAAGTGCGAATTTGCCATAGTTGTTTACAATTGTATGTCCTGCATTGGCACCGCCCTGAAATCTGACAATAATATCTGATTCTTGAGCCATCATATCGGTAAGCTTGCCTTTGCCTTCATCGCCCCAGTTAGCACCAACTATTGCTTTTACCATGAAAATTTTCCTCCTTGCTTAAACAGCAAAATTACGGATAAATATTTGTAAAAATAATACCGCTTCATAATTATATCACAAAACTATTTCATTGTAAATAGTTTTTTATACTTTTAATAATCTCATAACAAATCAGTTTTCTTGACAAATAGTAATGCTGTAATGTATAATAAAATTGTAAATATTTTTATATGGAGTAAGTATGAAAATAAGAATAATTAAAATTTCATTTTGTATAATTATACTTTTATGCATTTCATTTGTTTGTATTAAAGTCGGAAAAAAATTATACCATCAATTCAGACCGTATGAAACCACGGTATACGGTGCTTCAGAAGCAGAACAGGAAGATACAGCTATTTACAATACAAAATCTATTTCTGACGCATACCTTTCCGAGGATCCCTCTACGCTTTCGGATTTTGATAAAAAGATTTACGACAAAGCGGTTGAGATAATTGATAATGTAATCCATGAAGATATGTCTTTATATGAAAAGGAGCTTGCGATTCATGATTATATAGTTTCTAATTCAGAATATGACACAGCAAATTTGGGGATTTTTCATGAGCACAGCCAAAATTCAGATAATCCATATGGCGTTTTGATAAACGGAAAATCAATATGCACAGGATATGCAACTACTTTTAAAATGTTTATGGATATGTTTGAAATACCAAATATTATTGTGTATGCCGAGGACGATAATCGGGATGATCATGCGTGGAATATGGTGCAGCTTGATAATGATTGGTATTATGTTGATGTAACTTGGGATGATCCAGTATCGGATATTGAAGATTTACCTGTTTCGCATATATATTTCAATGTAACTGAGGAATTCCTCAGAAACAACAGACATGTCTGGAACAGCGAGGGACTTCCAAAAGCCGACAGTACAGAATATTCATATGAAACGCAACAAAAAATGAATGGGGAAAATTAGATGAAATTCAGACCATGTATAGATATCCATAATGGACAGGTAAAACAAATTGTCGGCGGTTCGTTATCTGATAAAGGCAAAACCGCAAAGGAAAACTTCGTGTCATCATATGACGGAGCTTTTTATGGAAATATGTATAAAAATAAAAGGCTTGACGGAGGACATATAATACTGCTTAATCCAGTGGGTACGAAAGAATATGAGGACGACTGTGACCAAGCTTTTTCTGCGCTTAAAGCCTTTGAAGGCGGTCTTCAAATCGGCGGAGGAATAAATGCAGATAATGCAAAGTTATTTTTAGAAAAAGGTGCAAGCCATGTCATTGTTACAAGTTATGTTTTTAAAAATGGTGCAGTTAATTTCGATAACCTGAATAAAATGGTCAGTGCTGTGGGAAAGGATAAGCTGGTGCTTGATCTTTCATGCAGACAGCGTGACGGTGAATATTATATCGTGACCGACAGATGGCAGAAGTTCACTGATGTTAAGATGAATAAAGATACCATGGAAATGTTGAGTGAACATTGTGCAGAATTTCTTATTCATGCAGTGGACGTGGAGGGAAAGGCTTCAGGTATTGAAGAAAAGCTTGCCCGAATGCTTGGAGAAAATTATTTTATCCCTGTAACTTATGCAGGAGGAATTTCAAGCTTTGATGATTTGCATAAGCTGAAAAGGTTAGGCAATTCTATGTTGGATTTTACCGTGGGAAGTGCTTTGGATATATTCGGCGGTATAATGAGTTTTGATGAGGTTGCAAAATTTAAATGAATCGTACAATATTTGATATGTGACTTAGCTAATTTTGTAGAAAAAACCTTTGCATTAATACGAGTTGTATGGTATAATTATATATTAGTATTTAGATTAAGTGTGAAAGGAAGCTGAAGTTATGTCCAGAATTCGTGTAGCTGTAATTTTTGGCGGAAAGTCCAACGAACATGATGTTTCTCTCGTGTCGGCAACTCATGTTATAAAAAGTATTCCAAAGGATAAATATAAAGTTATAATCATAGGCATTACAAAAAAAGGACATTGGATGAAATATATGGGTGATGTAGACGATATCGCTTGCGGTAAATGGGAACAGCACCCTGATAATGTACCTTGCGTACTCAGTCCTGACCCGCTTCATAAAGGCTTTTTGGTACTTGGCGAGGACGGAAGTGTATCGTATTTAAAGGTCGATTGCGTTTTTCCTGTTCTTCATGGAAAGAACGGCGAGGATGGCACAATTCAGGGATTATTTCAGCTTGCTGAAATTCCATTTGTGGGCTGTGACCTTATCTCTTCCGCAAATTGTATGGACAAGGAGCTTACTCATACAATCCTTGAAGCACATGGTATAAAAACAGCAAAGTGGTTTGCAATAATTGAGTCTGAGCTTGATAATCTTGAGGAAAAGTGCCAACAGATCGAAAGTGAACTTACATACCCCATGTTTGTTAAGCCTGCTAACTGCGGTTCGTCTGTGGGAATATCAAAAGTGAAAAATCCCGCTGAGCTGAAAAAAGGTATAAAAATTGCCTTTGCTCATGATAAAAAGGTAGTTGTTGAACAGGGAATCACAGGTGTTGAATGTGAAACTGCCGTTATGGGCAACAATACGCCTTTGGTATCTACTGTGGGTGAAATTTGTTCGGCTAACAATGAGATCTATGACTATGATTCAAAATACAACAATGCCGCATCAAAAACAATAATTCCTGCACGATTTGACGACGTGGTTATAAATAAAATTCGTGAAACAGCAGTCAAAGCATATAAATCTATGGGTTGTGCAGGACTTGCGAGAGTAGACTTTTTCCTGTGTGAAAATAATGAGATTGTATTGAATGAAATTAATACCCTGCCGGGACATACCCCGATCAGTATGTATCCGAAACTTATGGAAAACGGCGGAATGTCCTTTGAGCAACAGGAAGATAATCTTATAAAACTTGCTCTTGAAAGGGCGGGAATTGACTATGAATAATAGTGCAATAGGCGTGTTCGATTCGGGAGTTGGCGGATTAACCTGCGTTAAAGAGCTTGTAAAACTACTTCCGAATGAAAATATCGTTTATCTTGGAGATACAGCAAGAGTACCGTATGGAACAAGAAGTAAAGAAACGATTATAAAATATGCAAAACAGGATATAGCTTTTCTTGAGCAGCATAACGTAAAGATGATACTCGTTGCCTGCGGTACGGTTTCATCTGTGCTTTCTTCGTTTAAACGAGAAAACTCAATAGAAGTTACAGGGGTTGTTGAACCAGCGGTGCAGGTGGCATGTGCAGAAACAAAAAACAATCGTGTGGGAGTTATAGCTACCAGTGCTACTGTAAAAAGCGGTATGTATGGAAAAGTTATCAGAAGTATTAATCCTAATATAAAAGTAATCGGAAAAGCATGTCCTATGTTTGTCCCTCTTGTAGAAAACGGGTATACAGACGTAGACTGTCCTCCGGCAAGATTTTTTGCAGAAGAGTATTTAGAGGTTATGAAAAAGGAAAATGTGGATACCCTTATATTGGGTTGTACGCATTATCCGCATCTCATTGATTTGATTTCAGATATTATGGGAAATGACGTGAAATTAATTTCTTCCGGCGGAGAATTGGCAAAGTATGCGCTTAATGAAATGACATACCGTGATATGCTTTCAGACAGAAGTGAACCTGGACGGCTGGAGCTGTATTGTACCGACAGCGTATCATTGTTTTCTGAGAATGTTGAGGCGTTTTTGGGCAAAAATATTAATGGCGAAATATATAAATGTAATTTAACAGTTTAGTTTTGAAAGGATTTGACTTTATTGATAAAAGATAATGTAACAATTTCTTTGGTCAGTACTCAGTCGGACGGAAACAGCTCCGACCAGACAGAGCTGATAACAAGAGGACGTCTGGAAAAGAAATCTGATAGATTTGTGATTTCATATGACGAAACCGAAGCCACAGGCTTTGAGGGAACCGTAACTGAGCTTTCTGTCTATGGTAATAAGAAAATAATTCTTAACCGTACAGGAAAGTATACTTCAAATCTTATTGTGGAGCAGGGGAAAAAACACCATTGCCATTATGGTACACCCTATGGTGAAATTATGGTCGGTGTAAATTCAAAGGAAATTACATCAACGCTTACCGAAAACGGCGGCAGCGTTTCCTTTAAATATGTAATTGACGTGAATTCCAGTTATCTTGGTGATTTTGATATTTCAATAGACGTAAAACAATAAAGCTGTGCCTGCGGCAAAGCCGTATGTATAGCAGAATTATTCATCGTTTGATAAAACATCGAAAGGGGGATATGCTCCATACGGGAGCATAGCTGTAAAAATGACAAACTTGATAAAAAAAGCATCTGACCAAGTAAGGGAATTGGTTATGAATGCCTTGGGAGCATGTATTTCTGACGGAACTTTCCCAACCGAACCAATTCCAACGTTTAATGTGGAAATACCTGCCGACCCTAAAAATGGGGATATGTCATCTAATGCCGCAATGGTGTGTGCAAGAGCATTTCATACAGCTCCGAGAAAAATTGCGGAAGCAATCTGTGAGAAAATTATGCTCGACGGATCTTATTTTGAAAAATGTGAGGTCGCAGGAGCAGGTTTTATTAACTTTTTCTTTTCATCACAATGGTTTTCAGAGGTCGTAAGTTCTGTTATTTCTGACGGAGAGCATTATGGTGAAACTGACTTCGGTGAGGGCAAAAAAGTACTTGTGGAGTTTGTTTCTGCAAATCCAACAGGACCTATGCATATCGGTAATGCAAGAGGTGGTGCAATCGGAGATTGCCTTTCCGCAGTGCTTGATAAAGCAGGATTTAAAGCGTCCCGTGAGTTCTATGTGAACGATGCAGGAAACCAAATCGAAAAGTTCAAAACTTCTCTCGAGGTTCGATATCTCCAGATTTATAAGCCTGAAACTGAAATGCCTGAGGACGCTTATCTCGGCGAAGATATAGTGATCCATGCTAAGAATTTTGCAGAAATACATGGCGATAAGTATGTAAATGCCGATTCTGAGGAGAGAAGACAAGCCCTTTGTGATTTTGCTCTTCCTGTAAATATTCAGACTCTTGAAAATGACTTGGGTAAATATCGTATTACCTATGATAAATGGTTCAGAGAAAGCACCCTCCATAACAACGGTTCAGTAAATGAGATTATTGAAAAGTTGAAAGCAAGTGGATATACATATGAGCAGGAAGGAGCGCTGTGGTTTAAATCTTCTGAATTGGGAGATGAAAAGGACAGAGTCCTTGTCCGTGCCAACGGAATTCCTACTTATTTTGTCCCTGATATAGCATACCACTATAACAAATTGGTCACAAGAGAATATGATATCGCAATAGACGTCCTCGGAGCTGACCATCATGGTTATATTCCGAGAATGAAAGCAGCGCTTACCGCTTTGGGTGTAGATGCGGACAAGCTTGAGATCGTGATAATGCAGATGGTGAATCTCGTGAGAAACGGTGAAAAATATAAGCTTTCAAAGCGTTCGGGAAAGGCAATTACATTGTCAACCTTGCTTGATGAGATACCAATCGATGCCGCAAGATTTTTCTTTAACCTCCGTGAACCGGATTCCCATTTCGACTTTGATCTGGATTTGGCAGTTTCACAAACATCTCAGAACCCGGTTTATTATGTACAGTATGCTCATGCAAGAATCTGTTCTGTACTGCGTAAAATGGAGGAAGCGGGCATAAAAATTTCGGATCCTTCTTATGATAACCTTAAAAATCTAACACTGCCTGAAGAAACTGAAATAATAAAATATATGGCAACCTTGCCTAATGTTATAAACGAGTCGGCTAAGAATTATGACCCTGCAAGAATTACAAGATATGTTATCGACCTTGCAACAATGTATCATAAGTTCTATACTAATTGTCGTATTATGGGCGAGGACGAACCTGTGATGCAGGCAAGACTTTCCTTGTCATTGGCAGTAAAACAGGTAATAAAAAATATTCTGGACATGCTCAAAATCACGTGTCCCGAAAGCATGTAATAAATAAAGTTCAAATGGTCAGACCTTAATTAAAGGACTGACCATTTTTGGTATAACTTAGGCAAGATGACCCCCAGCCTCCAACCTATCCTTTCGGATAGCTGTGG
>CAMWVM010000090.1 GCA_947177715.1 uncultured Ruminococcus sp. | reverse complement strand
CCGTGAAGTCTGTTCATAGCGATTGCCAAGGCTTCATGGGCTTCCTGTGAAATTGAACCGTAGGACATAGCGCCCGTTTTAAATCTCTTTACGATTGAATCAACAGACTCAACCTCTTCAATAGGCACGCTTTTTTCAGGGAAATTAAACTCCATAAGCCCTCTGATATTAACGGGATCCATTTCCTCTGAAATCAGCTGTGAATACTTTTTATAAAGCTCATAATCCCCTGTTCTTGTTGCCTGCTGCAACAGATAGATTGTCTGAGGATTATACAAATGCTCTTCCTTTCCGCTTCTGAATTTATGGCTTCCTCTGCTCTCCAATGCAGGATTTGTTCCAAGACCAAGCGGATCAAATGCGGCAGTATGAAGTCTGTCCACATTATTCTCAATATCAGTAAGTGTAATTCCCTCAATTCTGCTTACTGTATTAGTGAAATACTCATCAATTACATCTGAGCTTATACCGATAGCCTCAAAAATCTGTGAGCCTTGATAGGACTGGATAGTAGAGATACCCATTTTTGAAGCGATTTTTACTATGCCATGAAGCACGGCAGAGTTATAGTCATTGACTGCTGCATAATAATCCTTATCCAGCAAGTCGTCGCCGATAAGCTCATGAATTGTTTCCTGTGCAAGATATGGGTTAATTGCACTTGCACCATAACCGAGCAATGTTGCGAAGTGATGCACTTCTCTTGGCTCGCCGCTTTCAAGAACAATAGCGAGAGATGTTCTTTTCTTTGTATCAACAAGGTGCTGGTGCAATGCTGAAACTGCAAGAAGCGATGGAATTGCAAGATGGTTTTCGTCCACACCTCTATCAGAAAGAATAAGAATGTTTGCTCCTTCGCTAAACGCCTTATCCGCTTCAATAAACAATCTATTCAGTGCTTTTTTCAGCTTAGTATTTTTATAATATAGTATTGGCAAAACCGCCACTTTAAATCCTGGGATTTTCATATTCTTGATTTTAAGAATATCTGTTGATGTAAGGATTGGGTTTTGCACTTTTATAACTTTACAGTTATCAGCCTTTTCCTCAAGAATATTTCCGTCCTCACCGATATACACAGTTGTTGAAGTAACGATTTCCTCACGGATAGCGTCAATAGGAGGATTTGTTACCTGTGCGAAAAGCTGCTTAAAATAGTTAAACAGTGGCTGTGGTTCTTTTGAAAGCACGGCTATCGGACTGTCCGAACCCATTGCGGCAATAGACTCCGCTCCTGTTTTAGCCATAGGCAGAATTGAAGTCATAACGTCTTCATACGTATATCCAAATGCTTTTTGAAGTCTTTGTCTTTCCTCATATGAATGATCTTCAACCTTGACATTCGGAATTTTCAAATCTGCAAGATTTACGAGATTACTGTCAAGCCACTCACCATATGGTTGTTTCAAAGCGTAAGATTCTTTCAACTCATCGTCATCGATAAGTCTGCCTGCAACCGTATCAACCAAAAGCATTTTACCCGGACGCAATCTTTCCTTAACCACGATTTTTGCAGGGTCGATTGGAAGTGCACCAACCTCAGATGAAAGAATAAGATTTCCGTCATCAGTAATGTAATATCTTGACGGACGCAAGCCGTTTCTGTCAAGAACCGCACCCATAATATCTCCGTCAGAGAAAAGAATTGAAGCAGGGCCGTCCCAAGGCTCCATCATTGTTGCATAATACTGATAGAAATCCTTTTTTGCCTGTGACATTGTACCATTGTTGTCCCAAGGCTCAGGAATCGTAATCATAACAGCAAGCGGAAGATCCATTCCGCTCATTACCAAGAATTCAAGAGTGTTATCCAACATTGCCGAGTCAGAACCCTCTGTGTTTACAACAGGAGTAAGCTTATCCAAATCACCCTTGAGATGCTCGGATTTCATTGTTTCCTCACGGGCAAGCATTTTGTCGGCATTTCCACGGATAGTATTGATTTCTCCGTTGTGAACAATCATTCTGTTTGGATGAGCTCTCTGCCAGCTTGGATTTGTATTAGTTGAAAATCTTGAGTGAACCATAGCTATAGCTGACTCATAATCCTCGTCCTGCAAATCAAAGAAAAAGTTTCTGAGGTCTCCCACAAGGAACATACCTTTATACACGATAGTTCTGCTGGACAGGGAAACTACATAAGTATCCTCATTACTCTGTTCAAAAACACGTCTTGCAACATAAAGCTTTCTATCAAAGTCAAGTCCTTTTGAAACTCCCTTTGGTCTTTTTATAAAGCATTGCATAATAAAAGGCATACACTCCACTGCTCTGTGTCCCAAAACCTCAGGGCGAGATGGCACCTTTCTCCAGCCAAGAACCTCAAGACCTTCTTTTTCAGCAATGATTTCAAACATTTTCATTGCCTGATTTCTTGCAAGTTCTTTTTGAGGGAAGAAAAACATACCAACGGCATAATCTCTCTCAGTAGTGAGGTTAAGACCTAAATCCTTTTTCGCTGCCTTTTTAAAGAATTTATGAGATATCTGAAGTAAAATTCCTACTCCGTCGCCTGTTTTTCCCTCAGCATCCTTACCGGCTCTATGTTCAAGAGTTTCAACAATCGTCAAAGCATTGGCAACGGTATCATGGGATTTAATGCCCTTAATATTTACAACTGCACCAATTCCGCAGTTATCATGTTCAAATTTTGGTGAATAAAGACCTTTAAAGTTCTTTTTCTCCTTATTTTCCACTTAAATCACCCTTTCATGCCAAATCACCAAATTCCCCATCTTCATATTCCCACATATCCAAAGGTGTGTTTTGACATTATATTAATTTATCTTACAGTTCATCACTGTAACAAACACTTAAAACAGAATACTACTTATATTATTTTTCTCAAAAAAGAAATATTCAAAAGTCGATCCTGCAAGTTAAAACAGTCAAATTCCGCATTTAACTCGTTTATTATATCACATCATTCAGAAAATTGCAAGTTTGAAAGTGAAATCCTGCATAAATTAACAATAAACTTTTTATGAACAAATCATAAACGCACAAAAATATTAATGGATTTACTTAAAATATATATTCAAAAAATTTAACATACACATAGCAGGTAAAGAAAATTGCAATGGAAAATAATACGATTCATGATGGCGTAATGAACGAACAATGTTTTCTTCCATTCTCAGCGATTGGTGACAGTATTTCTTGCCGAAATCATACGTCAGCTACCGTAAACCGAGAGCAGTAAGCACACAAAGGGAACTGGCAAGGCATATGATGATTTTCAAAATAAGGCAAAGGAAGTTTAAGAACAATTTAATGGAATTGTGCATGTGCTTGTGGTAGCATAATACCATTGAACAATTCAACAAATCGGGATTTGCAGAGGTAGTAATGGTAAGAATTGCAACCGTAAGAGATGCCGAACTCCATTTATCAAAGCGAATAAAGAAATAAACAATTTCCCGTTTATCGGGAATAACAAAATATCATCACAGAGCCAGACGCACAGACACAGAGCCGATGATTTGTGAGGATAGGATTATCTCGCAAGTCATCGGCTCCTTACTTTAATTTATTTTGGAGGAAAAAATTATGTGGAAAGATAAAAGTAAAAATGCTCCTGTTATAGATTTTTTAGGTTGGGCGTTATTCCTTACATTGTTGGTACAAGGAATATTGTTTCTTTTGGAGCCATATTCCATTTCCTATGTAGAGAATGGCAATTTGACCGTTGGATATGCAAACGCTATTCTCGGAATGTTCTTATCAACACCTGCGCCGTTTATCGCTTTGTTTATAACTTTACGCAGAACAGAAAAGATTACCATAAAAGAGTATTTCAAAAGAATTGTATACACTCCAAAACCATTGAGAGCAATTTTAGTCACAGGATTATTTTGTGCCATTGCGCTTATGTTTGCACTGTGTTGTGGTACACCTAATGGCTCTCCGTGGTATATGATGCCGATGGGTTTTATTGTAATGCTGCCATTTGTCGGTATAGCAGAATAACCCGGTTGGAGAGGTTTTTTGCAACCTGAACTTGAAAAGAAATTTCCTTTCCCGATAGCAACTTCTTTTACTGCAGTAATTTGGTACATATGGCATTTTCCTGAATGGGCTATGCCGACCTCTAATCATTACGGCGATAGCTTGATAGGATTTGCTATTACAATTTTTGTTTCGTCTTTCGTTGGCGCAGCTATCTATAAAGCAACGAAAAGTTCTCTTGCTTGTGCTGTGTATCACGTATTTATTAACGCAATTGGCGCAGTCTATGATTGGAACGCCTTGTTTGACGCATATCCAAAGACAAACGGAATGTTACTTTATTTCGGAATTATTTTTGTAGCTTCAATCATTATTTGGGTAGTATGCGATATGAAATAAAAAGCAAAATAAAGAACACTCAGCTAAACAACTACTAATTTTCTAATATTCTAATGAAATGATTTGCTTCTCTAAGAACGTGATCTGCCAAAAGAGGAAGGATAATTGAACGAATTTTACAAGCTTCAATACCTTTTACACCAGCAGTTTTAAAATCCCTTAACTTCTTTGTTTCTGCTAATGAATCAGCTGTTAAGGTCATATCCTGAGCATTTCGGCATGTTTGAAGTAAGTCTGCATATTCACTTGCAAATTTATCGGCAGTATTAAACAATTCAGTTTCAGAGGGATCAAGCAACCCACGAATAAAAAGTGCATGCTCCATCATTATTTGATTCCAGAAACATTCATTATCTTTCATAGATTTAATTGTTAAATCTCCGTTTCTTTCAAGAGTCTGAATATACTGTCTATAAAGTTTTGCTTCTCTCAGTATATGTTTTATCAAAAGAGGATAATTCATTGTAAACATCTGACAGCTGAGTACTCGGTTCAGTATATCTTCTTTAAAAGAGATTAAACCGTTTAACAGTTTGAGTGCAGTCTGATTTAATACTCTTACTTGTCGGAGCTTACTTTCAGGTTGATTTAATCCAAAACCGCTTAATCGTAATTCTCTGTCGGTTATATCCTTATTAATGCTGATGCCTGTAAACTTTTCAGTTTGCTTTTCGGCAAGAGCAGTAAATTCGGTGACAATCTCCCCTGAATTAAGAACGTCTTTGCTAATGATTCCATTGCTAAGTGCCACAGCACGGCTTAGAAGTTTCTCAAACTCTGTTTTAAAAAATTCAGCTTTTGCCGAAAAAGACACATCAACAGGAGTAAATCCTGCTTTAAGGAACAGCGAATGCTCTTTCATTATTCGACCAAAAAACAAGTGAAACTCAAGCGATTTGACAATATAGTTATCTGTATTCATTTTTTCCCTCCATATTTATTCGAAATTATAATGTAATAATATCATATGCATATAAATCTTTTTTGGATACATATGAATCACTTATACTTTCTGAGTAGCAATGAACAGACAATATATGAAATACAAGAAACGCCGTCAGCTTTTAAGTAAGCTGGCGGCGTTATGCGTTATACATAAATCCTAAATCAAGAATATAACTTCTGGTGAAGAACTAAGACGATTTGTAGAAGTTAAAAAATAATTTCATACAAAACTTCCAGTTGGATTTACTATTTAGCTTTCGGTTTAAATTGTGCATACAATGTTAAATCCCTTGTAAGTTTACTAATAAAATTTCTTCCTGTAAATTCAATGTCACCATCCTCTGTTAATGACCAACCTACAAAAGTATAACCTTCATCTGCAACGGCAGTTATTGAAATTCCTGCACCAGCTGGACAGAATCTTGCTTCGCCATTTAAAACCTTACCGCCAACACCTGCATATGCAGCTACTGAGTGATAAGGTGCTATTGAATTCCCGAACACTGCCTTTACTTGCGTATCAGAATCAATAGCAAATGTATATGTTGACCCTTCATTAATTATTTTATTATTTTTTATCCATCCGAGGAGCTTGTAACCATCGTTTGGAATTGCCGTTAAAGAAATTATTGTACCTTTGCTGTAAATACCATTTTCAGTTCCAGAAATAATCCCGTTACCTTCTGTCATACTTTCAAAGGTATAAGTTTCATTACTTTCATTTACTATATTAGTTACAGCCAAGTCTGCAATATAAATTGTACCGCTTGACGGGGTTGTAACTTTACCTTGTTCATTACCGTTTATATATATTTCGATGTTTGATATAGTTGAATTGTTAAAAGAAGCTGGTAAGTAGCAATACTGCCATAAACCATTCGTAGCAGATAGTTTAACAAGTTTTTTAGCAACAGAGCCTTGAACGCATAATGCAACCGTTCCCTTTTGATCCTTTGGTGTTGCATACCAAAATCCGATACCAGTAGCACCATTGGTGGATACAGTTTTTCCGGCAGATAATTCATAACCGGCATAGCCATTATATGAATCATTCTGATTAACAGTATAATCAATTTTTAATGTGTTATGACCATTGAATTTATAATCAGAATTAAACGTAAAATCAATATAAGATGTTTCACTATGGCTGCCGCCACTTATTACACCATTTTCTTGTCCACTTATCAAAATGTTGTTTACCGTGTTATTCGCTGAAGCTGATAACCCTGACAACATTGATATGGTCATAATCATTGTCATTAAATATACCATTATTTTTTTAGTTTTTCTCATAAACATTCTCCTTTTATGTAATTTATATCTTTATTATAACATATTTTGAGATAATGTCAAGATTTCCATGGAGAATTTTATGCTATCATTTTAAACATAATAAAAACGCATTTTGTGATTATCTGTTTTTAATGGTTTACTGCAATCTCCTTGCCGCCTTTTCAACGGGAATAATTGTAGCTGAATTGTTAATTTTCTGTACTATATG
>CAMWVM010000089.1 GCA_947177715.1 uncultured Ruminococcus sp. | reverse complement strand
CCATATAAACAGCTTTGAGGTTTTAAGCGGAACAATGGACGATGTGTTTATTGAAGTAACAGGAAAGGAGATGAGAGAGTGATAAATTTTGCAAAACGAAATCTGAAAATGTTTTTCAGAGATAAAACAGGTGTTTTCTTTTCCCTTTTAGGAGTGCTTATTGTAATTGCACTGTTTGCATTTTTTCTGGGCGATACATATCAAGAATCCATGCAGGACGTGAAAGATGCAGATCAGCTTATAAACAGTTGGATAGTAGCAGGAATTTTAGCAATAACTTCAGTAACCACAGCAATGGGAGCATTCGGCTCAATGGTTGACGACAAAGCAAAAAATATAACAAAGGATTTTTATTCATCACCGATTAAGAGGAAAAATCTTGTAATGGGATATATCACAAGTTCATTCCTTATAGGTCTGATTATGACGCTTATTGCTTTGGTGCTGGGGGAATTGTACATCGTGGTGAAAGGCGGAGAACTGCTGGCACCGTTAGCTATGATAAAGTCGCTTGGCATAATAACGCTAACATCTCTTTCAAATACAGCGATGGTCTTGTTTATAGTATCATTTTTAAACAGCAGTACAGCATATTCAACCGCAAGCACGGTAGTTGGAACTATGATAGGATTTGTTACAGGAATTTATGTGCCGATTGGGAATTTTGCAGATTCCATTCAGTATTTTATAAAAATATTTCCTACATCTCATGGAGCGTCGCTTTTAAGGCAAACCATTATGGAGGTACCCATGTCAAATTCATTTGACGGTGCACCAAACAAATATGTGGAAGAGTTCAAGGAGGTTCTTGGAGTTACATTTAAATTTGGTGACAGTGAAGTGAACAAGCTTATCAGCGTTCTGATACTGATTGCATCAATAGTGCTGTTTTCTTTGCTTTCTATTGCAAATCTTTCAAGAAAGAAAAAATAAATTTAAAAAGTCTTTCAGATTTAATATTCTGAAAGACTTTTTTGTATTGTTCAATAAGGGGCTAACGCCTTAGAGGTGGGGGACATTAGTCGTAGGTTATATGTGAAAACATTTTTGGATATCTTTATTTCTTCCGAGAACAAGTAATGTTTCATTGTCGGAAAGCACTGAATCAGTATTAACATTTAAATTAAGCTGACCATTAAGTTTAATTCCTAAAATATTAATATTATGCTTTTTTCTTATGTCAAGCTTTCCAATAGTTTTCCCTGCCCAGTCCTTTGGAATTGATATTTCAAAAATTGAGTAGTTCTCGTTTAACTCAATATAATCGGAAATATGATCTGAAGTGTATCGTATTGCTGTCCAGGAAGCAAGCTGTTTTTCCGGATAAATTATTTCATCAGCACCGTTGCGGAGAAGAAATTTTTCATGTACATCACTTGATGCACGTGAAACAACTAATTTTGCTCCAAGCTCTTTTAATAAAGAAGTAGTTTCAAGAGAATTTTGAAAGTTATCGCCTATGGTAACAATACAAACATCAAAGTTGCGAACTCCCAAGGTGCTCATAAATTCTTCGCTGGTGCAGTCGCCAATTTGTGCGTCAGTAACATACGGCAAAGCAGAATTTACTCGATCTTCACATTTATCTATTGCCATGACTTCATGTTTGAATTCCTGAAGTTTTTTTGCAATATGCCTGCCGAAACGTCCGAGTCCAATCAATAAAATAGTTTTCATGTTTTGATTCTCCTTTATCCCACTGTGATTTTATCAAGAGGTAGTTTGGAAACATTGGAATGGAGTTTTGAACTTACTGCAAAAATCAGTGTCAGCCCTCCAACACGTCCTAAAAACATAAGAATAATAAGCACAATTTTTGAAAGTATACATAAAGTTGATGTTGCGCCTAAAGACAATCCAACTGTTCCAACAGCAGATGAAGCCTCAAAAAAAGCTGTCTGAATGGGAATTCCGTCTACAGTGCTTATTAAAATTCCGCCAAACAGAAAAAGAATAATATACATCATCAGTATCGTAGCCGCATTTCTAATAGTTTCTGGAGGGAAACGTCTTCCAAAACACTGTGCGCTTTCACGGCGTCTGAATACAGCAATCATAGTCACAATTAAAACCGCAACAGTTGTTGTCTTCATGCCGCCGGCAGTTGAACCAGGCGAGCCTCCAATAAGCATGAGTATTACTATAATTGCCTGACCTGCCTGAGAAAATTCGTTTAAATCTACGGTATTAAAACCTGCGGTTCTTGGAGTGACCGCTTGAAACAGTGAACTTAAAATCTTGTCGCCTATAGAAAGATTTTCCCATTTGTCAGCAGAAAATTCACAGAAGAAAAAGTATATCGCAGGAAATAAAATTAAAATAGCTGTAACTGTTATGATAACCTTGCTTTGCATGCGGTACTTTTTTATATGAAATTTGTTCACTTTAATGTCGTTCCATGTGAGAAAGCCTAAACCGCCTATAATTATAAGAAAAATTATGACTGAATTAATTATCGGATTTGATTGGTAGGACGTTAAAGATGAGTAAGGTTCTTTGACGCCCATTAGGTCAAAGCCTGCGTTGCAGAATGCAGAAACAGAGTGAAAAATCGCATACCACAATCCTTTGTCTATACCGAAATCACGGCAAAAGACAGGAGCCATAACAGCTGCACCGATTGCCTCGATTAAAAGCGTACCTTTTAGTATGAACCCAGTCAATCTTACAATCCCGCCAACCTGAGGAGCGGAAATAGCTTCCTGCATCGTGCTTCTCTGAACAAGACCTATTTTTTTGCCTGAAAACATAGTGATTGAAATTGCTACAGTTATAACGCCGATTCCGCCGATTTGAATAAGTGTCATTATAACAAACTGCCCGAATTCGCTCCAGTATGTGGCAGTATCATGAACAATCAATCCTGTAACGCAAACGGCCGAAGTAGCTGTGAATAAAGCGTCCATAAAAGATGAACTTCCAGCTTCACTTTTTGAAACCGGAAGCATTAGGATAAAAGTGCCGATTAATATTACAGCCATAAATCCAAAGATTATAATTTGGAAAGAGGAAAGTTTTTTTAATTTATTTAAAAGTTCCATACACTCACTCCGTAATCTGCTGGTATTTCTTAAATTATAGAATTAAAAACAGCGTGAACGAAATCCTCAATTATTCCAAAGTAATAATTTGAATTTTCATATCACGCTAAAGAAATGGCGTCCCCGGCGGGATTCGAACCCACGGCCTTTCGCTTAGGAGGCGAACGCTCTATCCTGCTGAGCTACGGAGACATTACATTAATTATATCAAAATTGTATTATAAAATCAAGGGCATATGAAGATTTTTTTATAAACAAAAGTTTTGAAAGTAGTTTTTTGGCAGCTGTTGACGAAAATATTTAAAAGTATTATAATAGTTATAACCTACGACTAATGTCCAGTCGTGCTTGAATGACGGGGCAAAACTCCTTATTGAAAAAATGAAAGGTTAGTGATTTGATGACCGGCTATAGAAAATTAATAAGACAGTCCAAAAGTCTTGTTATATTCAGAAGCCTGCACGAAAATAAAGTCTTTGAAAGCTTTCTTAATACCTTATGTTCTATAGAAAAAGAAAATACTGACGAAGCAATCGAGAAATATTGTGAGTTTGCGGCACAGCTTTATATCCATTCTGATAACCTTACTGAGTATTTTCTTAAAATAATCCTTGAAAATGTGAATTTTTATATGCTAAAAAAAGGCGAGGGAAAGGAAACAGGATTTCTGCTTGACCAGTGTCTTGCCAATGAGCTTGCCGTTGTGGAAGCGTTGGCTAAGATTTCTGCAAAAGAGCTTATATCTAAAATAGACTATGATGAATTTCTTCCTGAATATAAAACGGAAAACCTTGATTTCTCTCAGATTTATGCCGACAGAATACACCATATAAAACAGTATGGCTACGGAATCTATTCAAAATATCATGTCTTTGTAATAAAAGATGGAAAAATTGTTCCTGTGGAGTTTCCTGATGATATTTCATTGGACAGGCTTTCAGGCTACGAACGTGAGCGTCAGGAGGTAATTGACAATACCTTAGCACTGCTGAAAGGAAAACCTGCAAATAATGTATTGCTCTATGGCGACTGTGGAACAGGAAAGTCCTCAACAGTCAAAGCAATAGCAAATGAATATTATTCACAGGGATTAAGGCTTATTGAACTTAAGAAAAAACAGCTCCATGAAATACCGGCAATAGTTGAAACTATCAGCAAAAACCCTCTCAAATTTATAATTTTTATTGACGACTTGTCATTTACCGAAGATGATGATGACTTTGCAGCGCTTAAAGCTATTCTCGAGGGAAGTGTTTCGTCAACGGCATCTAATCTTGCAATATATGCAACGTCAAACCGCCGCCATCTTGTCAGGGAAACTTTCTCGGCAAGAGAGGGCGATGAAATTCATTTCAAGGATACAATGCAGGAACTATTGTCTTTATCTGATAGATTCGGACTTACTGTTACTTTTCAGAAGCCTGATAAGAAGCTTTATCTTGCTGTTGTTGAAGGACTTGCGAAACAGTATGACATAAAAATGCCTATAGACGAGGTCAAAGCAAAAGCCGAAGCGTTTGCTCTTAGCCGTGCAGGCAGGTCGCCGAGAGTTGCAAAGCAGTTTATTGAATATCTGAAAGGCAGTGAAGATTAATGCTGACATTTGAAAAGGTTACTACACAGGAAAATATCCAAAAAACAGCCGAGCTGGCAAAAGAAATCTGGAATAATTATTTTATTACTATTATAACCCAAAGTCAGATAGATTATATGATTGATAAGTTCCAATCTGAAATGTCCATGACTGAGCAGATAAAATCAGGCTATGAGTATTATAATTTTGTGCTTGACGGGGAGATAATCGGATATTTTGCGGTGTGTCCAAAAGAGGACAACACATTATTTCTTTCAAAGCTCTACCTAAAAAAAGCTCACAGAGGAAACGGGTATGCCAGAAAGGCTTTTGAGTTTATCAAACAGCTTGCAAGGGAAAAAGGCTGTTCAATGATTTGGCTAACTGTCAATAAGCATAACGACGACAGCATTGCCATATATAAAAAGTTTGGCATGGAAATAATCAGAAGCGAAGTGACCGATATCGGAAGCGGATATGTTATGGACGACTTTGTTTTTGGGTATAAGTTGGATTAAATAGAATAGTAAAACAGGCAAAGCAATAAGAAAAATTGCTTTGCCTGTTTTACGCTGAAGCACACAATAACGTAAAAAGCTGTTGCAAAATCGCAACAGCTTTTTTGTACAATATATATTTACACTTTCATCATTAAAATTACTGTAAATCCCCTCTATTAAATTCCGAAAGCTCAAGTCCCTCGTTGCGCTCCAATGCCCAGCGTATGTTCCACTCGCTGGTGAATAAAAGCAGATAATTTCCTTTTAAATCCTGTACAAGCTTTGTGTCACTGCTCAGCTTAAGTGTCTTAGGGTCAATGTCTTTGTTGTCGATCCAACGAATGTATGAGAAAGGAAGTCCCTCTTTTACCATTTCAACATTGTATTCATTCTTCATTCGATAGTCAAATACATCAAATTGAAGTACGCCAACAACGCCGACAATAACCTCTTCCATTCCCGTGAAAGGCTCTTGGAATATCTGAATCGCACCTTCCTGTGCGATCTGTGAAATTCCCTTGACAAATTGCTTTCTCTTCATGGTGTCCTTCGCCCTTACACGTTCAAAATGCTCAGGTGCAAAGGTTGGTATGCCCTCAAATTCAAATTTCTTTTTCGGAGAGCAAACCGTATCGCCTATGGAGAAAATTCCCGGATCAAATACTCCAATAATATCTCCCGCATAAGCTTCATCAATAATCTCTCTTTCCTGTGCCATAATCTGCTGAGGCTGTGAAAGACGCATCTTTTTGTTTCCCTGAACGTGAAGAACGTCCATATCTCGGTCAAATTTTCCTGAACAGATTCTCATGAATGTGATTCTGTCACGGTGAGCCTTGTTCATGTTTGCCTGAATCTTAAATACAAATGCGGAGAAATCTTCATTGAACGGGTCAACAAGCCCCTCAGTAGAGTTTCTTGCAGTAGGAGAAGTCGTCATTTCAAGAAAGTTTTCAAGAAACGGCTCAACGCCAAAGTTAGTCAAAGCTGAGCCAAAGAAAACAGGTGAAAGCTCACCCCTGTGAACAGCTTCCAAATCAAATTCATCGCTTGCACCGTCAAGAAGCTCAATGTCTTCCATAATGGTGCTGCGGTTTTCCTCTCCGATAAGCTCTGATAAGGACGGATCGCTTAAATCCACCTCAGTTGCCGCAACTCTGTGCTGACCGTTGTTAGCTTCAAATGAAATAATGTGCTTTTTGTCACGGTCATAAACGCCCCTGAAATCCTTTCCGGAGCTTATAGGCCAGTTTACAGGATATGTGCGAATGCCCAGTTCGCTTTCAATTTGTTCGAGCAAATCAAAAGGATTCCTTGATTCCCTGTCCATCTTGTTTATAAAAGTAAAAATAGGAATATGACGCATAACGCATACCTTAAAAAGTTTTCTTGTCTGATTTTCAACACCCTTTGAAGCGTCAATAACCATGACTGCCGAATCTGCTGCCATTAGTGTACGGTAGGTATCCTCTGAAAAGTCCTGATGTCCAGGAGTATCCAGTATATTAATGCAAAAGCCCTTGTATTGAAACTGCATTACCGAAGAAGTAACTGAAATTCCTCTCTGTTTCTCAATTTCCATCCAGTCAGATACTGCGTGACGTGCAGATTTTTTACCCTTTACTGCTCCTGCCTGTGCAATGGCACCTCCATAAAGCAGAAATTTTTCAGTAAGTGTTGTTTTACCTGCGTCAGGG
>CAMWVM010000088.1 GCA_947177715.1 uncultured Ruminococcus sp. | reverse complement strand
GCACCTTAGAGGTGGCGGACATTAGTCGTAGGTTATAAAACTTAATTTTTTTTACCTTGGTTTAAAGCTAAGGGACCTCCATTTAAAAAGGCTTAACTAAACATTTAATATGCCAATTTTTATATCTGCACTATCAAATTTAAAATTTCATTTTCAGGCTTTTTATTCCCTCGAAGCTACGCTTATTTAAATCCTTTGTTCTATACAATAACAAGCCCTTTTTTCAAGTGCTCCCGATATTTATCTTCTATAATTCTTTTTGCACTTTCAATGTTATTTATTCTTTCAAAAAATATTTTTATACATTCGTCCAGCAGGACGATATATGAACCGATGGCTTCTGCAATGTCATCATCGGTAAGCTTTTCAGGATTAGGGGCATAAAAATCCCTTGTAAAATTAATATCACGAAGCTCCCACGGCACTCCGTCCCTGTAAACGCTTTCAAGATACTTGTTCTCAAGAACATGCCACAGAATAAAAAACTGACTCAGAATATCAATAAAATGTCGGCTTTGTGTTCTAAACGAAACCTTCAGTCTGCCTACCCCACCCTCAAAGGAGCGGAAAAGCTCCACACTATATTTTATAGTAGGCTTATATTTGTATTTAAGCGGACTTTTCACTGACATCATAGCTTCAGACGGCTGTTCCAACAACTGAAAACGACTGTCCATCAGCTGTTCTATCCTCGAAAAAATATCTCTCATTCTCATCTCAGGTGTAACAAAGCTGACCCTTTCTGCAAGTATCTGATTAATAAGATTTGAACGGCTTGTATTCATGGAATATGCCATTCTGTCAATCGCCTCGACAACATCGTCCATAAGCACAAGACTGTAAACGCTCTTTTTCATTCCTATCTTCCCCCGTTTCTATTCCCTCTATATAACATTCTAACACGCTTTAAATAATTTGTCAATAGAATTATATAATTTCAAATGCAAATTATATAATCAAACAAATCAAGTAATAACAACTTGGTCTTTATCAGCATATTTAACAATACAAATTGAAAATTTACTTATTCTATGCTATAATAAAACCCATGACATTTATTTTTAAAAAGGCGGTGAAGCTGTTGACTGTTTTAAATGGAAAAGGAATATCTAAGGGAATGGCATTAGGAAAATTAATTTTTTATACACCTGCTGAAAAACATATTGAAAAGCGTACTGTTACCAACGTTCAGAATGAAATTGTCAGGTTAGAAAAAGCAAAACAAAGCTCTTTAAAAGAGCTTCAAAAAATATATGAGAAAGCTTTAAAAATCATGTCCAAAAAGAATGCCGATATTTTTAAAGCACACATTTTGCTTTTAGACAGCCCGGATTTTTTTGAAGATATAGTCAACATAATAACTACAGACTGCGTTTGTGCTGAATATGCAGTCTACACCATTGCACAGAAGCTTATGAAAAAGCTTAAAACCGAAGAAATGAAAAGTCCGATAAACGATATTAAGGACGTTTCTCAGACTCTTATCAGAAATCTTGCCAATGAAAAATTTAATGATATAATAGGGAGCGAAAAAGTAATAATTTGTGCAAACGATTTAGTTCCCTCCCAAATTCTTGAGTTTAATAAAGCAAATGTTTCCGGATTTTGCCTCATAAATTCCGATAGAAATTCACATACAGCTATTATTGCAAAATCTATGAATATACCTGCCATAGTATGCATTGAGCAACTAACGGAAAAGTATATGGGAAATCCCGCTCTGATTGACGGAGAGAAAGGTATGCTTTTTATTGAACCAAACAGTGAAACTATCAAAAGACTTTTTAAGTACTAAAAAGAAAAATATTTTTAACACTTTACCATATCTGTTGACTAAAGCGGATAAATAGAGTATAATAAAACAAAATATCGGAGATTTTACAATAAAACGAGGTGCTGATTTTTGAATTTTGATGATATAAAAAATGTGGCGGAAATATTGCTTCAATATCTGCCGAACACACTAAAACTATTCGCTTGGACACTTGTCTTATCAATTCCTGTAGGCGTAATTGTAACATGGCTTAAAAAATGCAGATTCAAACCGATTTCATGGCTGACCAACCTTTACATACTTATCATGAGAGGAACTCCTCTCATGCTCCAAATTATTGCCGTCTATTATGCTATTCCAATGTTGATGGCAGGAGCAAGAAAGTCAGGTGCTGACAACTGGTTTTATACTCTCTTGGGTAAAATCAATACAAGAGATGAAAATTATATGTTCATTGCCCTTGTGGTTGCATTCGTGCTCAACTATGCCGCATATTTTGCAGAAATTTTCAGAGGCGGAATCGAATCAATTCCTGTTGGACAGTATGAAGCATCTTCCATGCTTGGTATGACTAAAATGCAGACTTTTTTCAGAATAATTTTGCCGCAAGTGGTGAAAAGAGTTATACCCGCCACATCAAACGAGGTTATCGTACTTGTAAAAGATACCTCCCTTGCCAACGTTATTGCTTTTGCAGAAATTACTTTGAAATCAAAGCAGATGATGAATACCTACAGCTCTATCGTACCTCTCTTTGTGGCAGGTGTATTTTATTTTATAATGAACGCAATAGTTACAGTGGCGTTTGTATATATAGAAAAGAAATTCAATTATTATAAATAACGGAGGTAAAAGAAAGCTATGGCGATACTTGAAGTAAAAAATCTTTCCAAAACCTTCGGTGATTTAAAGGTTTTAAAGGATATTTCATTTAATGTTGAACAAGGACAGGTTGTGGCAATAATCGGTCCGTCAGGAAGCGGAAAATCCACGCTGTTTAGATGTATCAATATGCTTGAACGTGCTGACAGCGGAGAAATCACCGTTTCAGGACTTAAGATGATGACAACCGAGAAAAATAAGGCTGTCTTTGCACCGTCAAAGATTTTAAGACAGATTAGACTTAAAATAGGTCTTGTTTTTCAGAACTTCAATCTGTTCCCTCATATGTCGGTAATGCAGAATATAATTGAAGCTCCCACGCATGTATTGAAGCAGTCCAAGAAGGAAGCAAAAGCAAACGCTGAAAAACTGCTTGAAAAAATGGGACTTGAAGAAAAAGCAAAGTCCTATCCCTGTGAACTTTCAGGCGGTCAGCAGCAGCGTGTTTCAATCGCAAGAGCCTTGGCTCTGAATCCTGAAATACTGTTTTTTGACGAACCGACTTCCGCCCTTGACCCTGAACTTACCGGTGAAATTCTGAAGGTAATCAAAGAGCTTGCAAAAGAAAAAATGACAATGGTGATTGTCACCCATGAAATGGCGTTTGCAAGAGAGGTCGCAAATCATGTTATCTTTATGGACGGCGGATATATCGTTGAAGAGGGTGACCCCGAAGAGCTTTTCGGCAACACTCAAAACGAGCGTACAAAACAATTCTTGCAGAGATATAATAACTAAGATATATAAAAAAACGGCGGTATTTCAAACCGCCGTTTTTATTATTCTATAAACGATTTCATGCCTCTTGAACGTCTGAACTCAAGGAATTCTTCATAAGTTCCCTGCCTGTCAATACAGCCGTCCGGAGTAATCTCAATAATTCTGTTCGCAACAGTTTCCATAATTTCATGGTCGTGAGAAGCAAACAGAACCACACCCTTAAAGTCACGCAAACCGTTGTTTACCGCAGTAATACTTTCAAGGTCAAGATGGTTTGTCGGTCTGTCAAGAATAAGTACATTTGAACCAAAAAGCATCATTCTTGAGAACATACATCTTACCTTTTCTCCACCTGAAAGAACTTCAACATTTTTGTATATATCATCTCCTGAGAAAAGCATTTTCCCTAAAAATCCTCTCAAGAATGTGTCAGTTTCCTCAGTTGTTGAATATTGTCTTATCCAGTCCACAATAGTCATGTCGCAGCCGTCAAAAAACGCTGAATTATCCACAGGGAAATAGGAGCGTGAAGTTGTCGAACCCCACTTGAAGGTGCCCTCATCTGCTTCTTCCTCTTCCATGAGTATCTTAAACAGCATGGTTATAGCTTGTTCTGACTCGCCTATAAAAGCAACCTTGTCTGTTCTTCCAAGCGTAAAAGTAACATTGTTCAGAAGCTTCTCTCCGTCAACAGTCTTTGAAATTCCGTCTACTCTAAGAATTTCTTTACCCGGTTCTCTGTCCATGTTAAACCCGATGTAAGGATATTTTCTTGACGACGCAGGCATTTCCTCAACCGTCAGTTTATCAATAAGCTTTCGTCTTGAAGTCGCCTGTTTTGACTTAGACTTGTTTGCCGAGAATCTCGCAATAAAGTCCTGTAGCTCCTTGATTTTCTCTTCAGCCTTTTTATTTTGCTGTTTTATCATCCTCTGCATAAGCTGTGATGATTCATACCAGAACTCATAGTTACCTACATACATCTTAATCTTTGTATAGTCAATATCCACTATATGAGTGCAGACATTGTTAAGAAAATGTCTGTCATGAGATACCACAAGAACAGTGCCAAAATATTCAGCAAGGAAATCCTCCAGCCAGCGTATAGCGTCAATATCAAGGTGGTTTGTCGGCTCGTCAAGAAGTATAATATCAGGATTGCCAAACAAAGCCTGTGCAAGAAGCACCTTAACCTTTTCATTACCTGAAAGAGCTGACATCTGCATATAAAGCAAATCCTCAGAAAGTCCAAGTCCCTGAATAAGTCTTGATGCGTCCGATTCAGCCTCCCAGCCGTTAAGCTCTGCAAACTCGCCCTCTAAAAGCGCAGCTTTCTCACCATCTTCCTCAGTGAAATCTTCCTTAGCATAAAGCGCATCCTTTTCCTGAATTATATCATATAAACGCTGATTTCCCATAATAACCGTGTCAAGAACGTTATATTCATCATATGCAAAATGGTCCTGCTTGAGCACAGATAATCTTGTTTCTTTAGGAATGGAAACCTCTCCTGTCGTAGGTTCAAGTTCTCCGCATAAAATTCTAAGAAAGGTGGACTTTCCTGCACCATTAGCTCCGATAATACCGTAGCAATTTCCGTTTGTAAATTTCAAATCTACATCTTTAAATAGCATCTGCCCTCCGAATGAAAGGCTTACATTAGAAACTGTAATCATCTGTTTTCTCCTTTAACTTTAATATTCCATAATGACTTATTATAGCATATATTTTTACGCTTGTCTACTAAACAAAAGGCTGCCTTTTAAAGGCAGCCTCCATAGTTAGTCCACATTATAAATATTCTTATATAAGTATTTTTTATTCTTATCAAAATCAATGCCTAATACTGACATGCTTCTTATAGTCAAATATTCATAAGTATCATCCATAGGTACTCTGCATTGCTTCAAATCATAGCTGAAATATGTAGGAGATTTTATGATCATAGAGAAAAGTTCGCTTTCCGTTAGATTAGTTGTAATGTTTGGGAAAAGCTCGTCAACAAGCTCATCCAAATCACCAAGACTCAAATCTGCTGCTTTTTCAATAATCTTTTCAAGAACGGTCCTCTGACGTTCGGTTCTTGCAAAGTCAGTTCCAACGTAACGAATTCTGGAATAAGCCAAAGCCTGCTTTCCATTAAGAGTGTATTTTCCTGCTGAATTAAGCGCTCCGTCACCCTGAGGATCTCCCTCAAGTTTGTTAATCTCAACAAGATATTTTGTTATATACGGCAGCTCTTCGTCGGTCACATTAATCTCAACTCCGCCAACTGCGTCAACAACAGTTATAAACGAAGAAAAATCAACCTGTGCATATTTATCAATCTTTATTTTAAAGTTTTGCTCCAAAGTATCGATTACCAAATCAGCTCCGCCGTATGCATAAGCATGGTTTAAACGTGTCGACTCAATGTCTGGAATTGCAAGATAAATATCTCTTAAGAATGAAGTCATTACTATTTCTTTTGTAGCCTTGTTTATTGAAACAAGAATCATGCTGTCTGAACGTCCACGTTCATTTTTGCTTCTTGCATCTGTTCCAAGAAGCAGAATGTTCATAACATCATCAGATTGCATAAGTCCGTCTTTATTCAAATTAGCTTTGATTTTATCTTCAAGGGAATCAATCTGGTCTTTGGGCGAGTCAGGACCGCTTACCAGATCATCAATATCAATAGAATCAACAATTTCAGCCCTTTGAGCAGGATCAACCAAATTCAGCTTTGAAATATAGTGGTGAATAATAATACCTGCCGTAATCAGAAATACAAGCAAAATTCCCAAGATAATACCTATGACAATCATAGCTTTTTTCTTTGCAGATGTTTTTTTCTTGACCTTTACATGTTTGTCATTGTTATCTTGCAATTCCTCATCGCCGTCATAATATTTAAATTTCAAATCATTTTTATGTAAATCATCGGTAGATTTTTCTTCAGCTATGTTTTCTTCATTATTAGAAGAATTTTTATTTTTCATCGCCTGTGCAATAATGTCCTCCAAGGACTTTTCGTTCTCATCAGCCATTTTTAATTAATACCGCCTTTCTATTTTAACTCTCTTTCAATTTTATCTTTACACATACTTTAATGTAATTATAGCATAATTATATTGAAGTTTCAAGCTTTTATCATATGGCAAATAAAAATCCGAAGATTTCTCTTCGGATTTTTTCTACTTATGATTTGATATCTTTAACGCTCTCATTGCATTAAGTATAGCAATGACCGAAACTCCTACATCTGCGAAAACTGCCTCCCACATATTTGCAATTCCCAGTGTTCCAAGCACAAGCACCGCCGCTTTAACAGCCAGGGCAAACACAATGTTCTGATGTACAATTCTAAGCGTTCTCTTTGCAATGTCTATAGCCATTGGTATCTTTTCCGGATTGTCATCCATAAGCACAATATCTGCCGCTTCTATGGCAGCATCTGAACCCATAGCTCCCATTGC
>CAMWVM010000087.1 GCA_947177715.1 uncultured Ruminococcus sp. | reverse complement strand
CTTATAATCCATATAATCCATTAGTTTTTCACGCCCTCTTGAAAAAAATCTGTAAAGATATTATACTATAAATAAAAATAGAATTCAAGTAATAAGGAGTGTTTTTAATGAGAGAAAGTATACTTACTATTCCGGTCAGCGAAATTTTTGAACCTAAGTGCGGATGTCCCATATGCCGAATGAGAGATATGCTGGAGGAACGCACTATTGAATATATTATGGGTGCTGCCATGATGGAGCCTGATGTAAGAATGGAAACAAACCGTCTTGGATTTTGCAAAACTCATTTTGAACAAATGAGGGATTGTAAAAACAGATTGTCTTTAGCGTTAATGCTTCAATCTCATTTACAGGACATTCAAAAGAATATATTTAACCGCAAAAATATTTTTGAAGGTAAAACTGCTAAGCAGAAAAAAGTTTCTCAAATTAATAATGATTGCTTTGTCTGTTCAAAAATGGAGTGGGGAATGTCAAGGCTTATGGTTACATTTTTTGAAATGTTCACTAAGTCGAGAGATTTCAGAGAGCTTTTCTCTCAGCAGGAAATGCTGTGTATGCCTCATTATGATCTGCTTGTAAGTATGTCCGGAGAAAGCATTGATAAAAAATATCAGAAACAGTTTATAGAGGCTTGCAACGATTTGGTGAAAAAGTATCTTGATATTCTTGAAAAAGATGTGTCTCATTATTGCAAGATGTATGATTACCGCAACACAGGAAAAGATGCAGACTGGGGAAATTCCAAAGACTCCATTGAGCGTTCTATTAAATTTTTAACAACACGATGATTAATTTTATGCAATGCAGCGGATAAAAGTCTTTAATTTTGTACACACCACTTATTAATACCCTTAATATAAGGTTTAAAAAATTTGCGGGGGGTTAATTTGTATATCACACTTAGAAAATGTTAAACTTTGTCGAAACAAATTCACACGTTCTAAAAACCTTGTAAAGTCTAAGCATTTAAAATGATTTTTTTATTTTAGCCTGCTTATTAATTGTTGGTTCATAATTTAAGCTAATTATATTACATACTTTGGTAAATAATATTTGATTCTGTACACTTTTTCAGACATGTTGAATTACAGTTGTTTAAAGTTATCCGAAAAATGCCGTAGTTTTCAACGGTTTCAACAGGCTTTTCAACAATATTTCAAATGAAAAAGCACTTTCCAACTGAGTTTTCAACAATTTATTGAAAAAGCTATGATTATCTTAAAAAAACTTGACAATAATAGTTTTGGTAACCATATTTGTGCAAATTGGAGTGTAATTTAAAAATGCTTAGAGGTATAAATAAACAAATCATTGAAATAAAGTGTCCGAATAATGAATGCTTTGAAAAAATATTGTTATTTGTTAAATCGGAAAAAACTGATTTATCTAAGGGTATTATTCAAAGCTATGCAAGGTCTTATTATGACGCAGTAATGAATAGTTATGGAAAAGTCCCTCTCCTTAAACAGCGGCGCTTTCGCATTGCTGTAACAGCCTGTGCTTTATTGGGTGCAGTTATGGGAATTATAGCTGTAATGTTTTTTATTTGAAAAATTAATATGGCAACCTTGTAAAATTTAAATCTCTGATTTTGTTTAAAATGTATAAATGTAAAAAAATCTTCAAAGGCTATTGGCTTTTGAGGATTTTTGTGTTATAATATATTGTGATTAAATCTGTTTTAAGGAATTTGTTTTATGAAAAATAATAATTATAAGAATCATAAACCTAAAAGTAAATCCGGCGATTTTAATGAGATTACCGGCAACGAACTTATATTCGGGCGGAATCCTGTGATTGAAGCATTGAAAGCCAATCAGCTTATCGATGTTGTTTTTGTGAACTCAGAAGCAGGAGGATCAATATCTCTTATATGTAAATTGGCTAAGGAGAAAGACATTCCTGTTAAGCAGGTCAATGAGCAAAAGCTTAATAACATGAGCGGCGGAGCATCTCATCAGGGTGTAATTGCTATGGGTGCCTGTGCTGAGTATGTAAGCGTAGAGGATATTCTTGAAATTGCCGAAAGGAAAAACGAGGATCCTTTTGTTGTTATATGTGATGAAATTGAAGATCCTCATAATCTGGGGGCAATCATTAGAACTGCTGAGGCGGCTGGAGCACATGGAATTATTATTCCAAAGAGAAGAAGCGCTTCACTTAATAATACAGTTTATAAAACATCTGCCGGTGCTGCAAGCTGGCTTCCTGTAGCAAGAGTTTCAAATCTTTCTTCAGCAGTGGACAAGCTTAAGGAGAAGGGACTTTGGATATATGGTACAGACGGAGCGGGAGAAAATTATTCTAATGTTAAGCTTGATGGACCTATAGGACTTGTAATTGGTTCTGAAGGCTTTGGTATGGGAAGACTAATGAAAGAAAAATGCGATTTTCTTTTGAGCTTGCCTATGAATGGGAAAATTACTTCGCTGAACGCTTCCGTTGCAGCAGGAATTTTCATGTATGAAATAGTAAGACAAAGAAATTCAAGATAGATTTATTTTGTAAGGTTAGGAGTGATTTAAATGGCTGATAAATTTACTTTGGACGATATACTAAATGAATATGCTGACAAAAAAGTGCAGAGCAGTTCTGATAGTCTTGTTGAACCTGAAACGAAAGCTGTATCAGCAGAGTATACTAATCCGTCAGAAAATACGGCTTTAGATGATGTTAAAGAGGTAAATAATGACGATATTGTACCAGTTCTTGACGAGTCGAAAGATTTAGACGAGGATAAAGTTGTTACATACAAAGGAGAAAATGCTGACGAAACTGCAGATTTTTCATTTGAAGAAAATGATAATCCTGAATTAAAAATAGAGGAAGCAGAGCAAAATAATGCAGAGAAAATTGAGCGTACAACTCCTATTAAAAAGATAAATAGCGTTAAGCAAAATCATATTGATCGTGCTAAGCAAGAGGAAGAGCTTGCTAAGATTGATAATGAGAAAGCAATAAATGCAGAAAAACGCAGAGAGTCAATAAGAAATGCTGAAAATGCTGCTGCTATTGCAAATCTTATGAAGCTAAAAAAAGAACGAGGTTCAGTAAGAAAAAAACAGCATGTTACTCCGGTTAGTCGGCCTAATGTTAAGGATATTGATTTAGGACTTACAGGAAAAATCATTCCAAAAACAGAAGAATTCGATAAAGCTGTTGAAATTCCCGAAGACGCTACATTTGAGGAGAAAACAAGAATTTTATATCAGCAAAGAAAAAAGAAAATCGATAATTTCAGACTTAAAACCTTTGATGAAAGCAGTTCTAAGAACAGCGACAGTAAAAAAACTTCAAAGAACTCCGGTCAAAAGGAATTTGAAAAGTATGAGGAAGCTCCTAAAATTTTAAGTGATATTCTTCAGGTGAAAAATAATCTTATCTTAAGACTTTGTGTTTTGTTGTTTACAGGTATTTTCAGCCTTGTAATTGCTTTGGCTAATGACTTTGAGTGGCCGATGATAAATGCTTTTGACAGATCTCTGAACCCGTCAGCTTTTGTATTTATTAATACAGTTCTTGGTATTATCTCGATTGCGGTTTCATATACTGTTCTTTCAGAGGGTGTGAAAAATCTTTTTAAACGTAATGCCGACTGCGACAGCGTTGCCGCTGTTGGAATCTTCATTTCAATAATAGCGGGTATTGTTATGCTGTTTAGTCCCGAATCAATAAGGGACGGATTCTTCCATATGTATATGTCCGTATCGATTTTGGGTCTTCTGTTCAATACTTTAGGAAAACTGCTTATAGTCAGACGAACGGAGAAGAATTTCCGTTTTGCCGCAGGTGAATATGACAGATATGCCTTGATGAATGTAGATAACGAGGATGTTGCAAGTAAGTTCACCAAGGGCTCGCTCAATGATTTTCCTGAGCTTGCAGCAATGAGAAAAACAGAGTTTGTGGAAGATTTTATGAAGAATTCTTATTCTTCTGATATATCAGACCAGTTTGCTAAAAAAACTACTCCTTTAATTTTGATTGCAGGCGTATTTATTGCCTTGCTTTCATTGATATTTGAAAAGAATGCATCTGGATTTGGTGAGAAAGTATTTGTAATGCTGGCTGCATTGTCGGGAACAGTATCACTTTGTTCATCAATGGTTTTGATGCTCGTTGTAAATATTCCTCTTTCAAGGGCGTCTAAGAAATATCTTCATTATTCTGCTGTAATGCTGGGATATTCTTCAGTAGAGGAATTTGCCGATACAAACTCTGTGCTTGTGGATGCACAGCAGCTTTTCCCTAACGGTATGGTGGATTTTGTGAATCTGAAGCTTCTCAGTTCCACGATGATTGAAGAGTGTATTCTAATGGCTGCGAGTCTTGCATGCCAGGCAAACAGCGTACTTAAACCTACCTTCTATAAAATGCTCAGAGGAAAAACAGAAATGCTTTATCCTGTTGAAAGCTATATATATGAGGATGGACTTGGACTTTCAGGTTGGATTGAGAATAAACGTGTACTTTTGGGAACTCGTGAGCTTATGGAAAACCATTCGATTGAGGGTATCCCAACATTGGCTAAGGAAAAAGAATACAGCAAGGGCAATATAGTAATGTATCTGTCTATTTCAGGAGTGGTTTCTACTCTGTTTGTCCTTAAAGCAAGTCCAAGCCTTTCAGTGGCACGCTGGCTTCAGGAGCTTGAGGCTGAGGGAATTACTACTGTTGTTCGTACTGTTGACGGTTTTATTAATCTTAACTTCTTGTCTGAACTATTTGATGTAAATCCAACTTCACTCAAACTGTTACCATTCAGATATCATGAGGATTATGAAAATGAAACGGAATATCTTCCAAGGGTTTCGTCTTCAATGCTTTGTTCAGGACATTTCCCGTCATTTGCAATGCTCGTTATAGGTGCGAAAAGACTTAAGGTTGTATCTCATCTTGGAATAGCAATGCAGTTTGGTTCTTTGGCTTTGGGCGGTTTGATAGCGCTTATTATGATGGCGCTTGGTGCATTTACACAAATTACTGCATCATTGGTTCTATTGTATCAGCTTATCTTTGGAGCGTTTACAATGATTGTACAGTACATAATTAAAAGACCTTAATTGGATTTTGTAAAATAAAACGGCATAGCTTAAGGCTATGCCGTTTTTTGTATGTAATTTTATTCAAGTGACCAGTCGATAGGTTCAATTCCGTTTTGTATAAGGAAATTGTTTACCTTTGAAAAATGACGGCATCCGAAAAAACCGTTGAATGCTGAAAGTGGAGAAGGATGAGCGCATTGGAAAATCCTATGATTGGCATTTGTTATTAATCCCGCTTTTGATCTTGCATTTCCGCCCCAAAGTATGAAAGCTATTGGTTTTTCACGTTCATTTAGTTTTTTTATTATTGCATCAGTTAGCTGTTCCCAGCCTTTTCCCTTGTGACTGTTAGCTTGTCCTTGCCTTACAGTAAGAACAGTGTTTAAGAGCAAAACGCCCTGACTTGTCCAAGGAACAAGCTCACCGCTTTGGGGAGGCGTTAAGCCTAAATCGTCATGAAGTTCTTTGAAAATATTTTTTAATGACGGGGGAGGAACTACACCTTTTTTGACAGAAAAACATAGTCCGTGAGCCTGTCCTGGGCCATGATATGGGTCCTGTCCTAAAATCACTGCTTTGACATCATTGAAATCAGTGTATTTCAAAGCATTAAAAATATCATACATATTGGGATATACATGATAATGAGAATATTCATATTTTAAAAATTCCCTTAAATTAAGATAATAATCTTTTTTAAATTCTTCTTGTAAAATTATGTCCCAACTATTCCCTATGTGTACCATTTAAAACACTCCTGTTACCGCAGATATAACTATTCCCAAAACCATAACAGCTACTAAAGCAAGTATTATCACTCTCATTATAAAAGGTTTTTTTCTATTCATTTTTAATCACTCTTTCGTTTATTTTTATTATTTTAACATAACTTAACAAAAAAATCAATGGTTCTTTCAAATAAGGGCTTGCCCCTTATTAAAAAAATCTGTTTTAAATTTAATTATTTACCTTAAACATAAATTTATTTTGCAGATGGTCGAAATATGCATAAATACTTGGTATTAAAATTGACAGTATTTCTTTTATATGTTACAATTAGCAGAAAAGAATCATATTTGAATAAAAGTACTGTAATAAAGCAGAAAAGTATAGAAATATTTACTATTTTCTGAAATGGAAGTATATTCGGCAGTTAAATTATTATCTAACTACTGATGTCCACTATCTCAAAGGTAGTGAATCCATTTAGGTTTCAGCAGTGTAAAAAATCCACTACTGAAATTATACAGGGCTATTAGTCGAAACGCTGATTCTTTTTGTTGAAAGGGGAGTGTTTTTTGAAATCAAATCATATTGCACATATAACCCAAATAGACGGGGATGTAAAAATACAAACCGTATCTGAGCATTGCAGGCAGACAGCGGAATATACATCAGAATCACTAAAAGATATCGGACTGTTCAGTTCGGGATACTTAACTGGACTTTTGCACGATTTGGGAAAGTGCACGGAAGCATTTAATGAATATATCCAAAATGCATTTAATGGTGAGGATGTTAGACGTGGTTCGGTAAATCATACATTTGCAGCGGTGATATTTCTTTTTGAACGCTACCATACAGATAATAATGACATATATGAAAAAATGACCTGTGAGATTCTTGCGTGGGCTATAGGAAGTCATCATGGATTGTTTGACTGTGTAAGTCCTCAGCATACCAATGGTTTTTATCATCGTTTAATAAAAGATAAAACAGATATTTTTTACAATGAGGCTTTAAGCAGCTTTATTCTTTCTCTTATAAAAATCTCAGAGCCCACCAGACACAAGAGCAACGGGGATGGAGTAGA
>CAMWVM010000086.1 GCA_947177715.1 uncultured Ruminococcus sp. | reverse complement strand
ACATGGGACTTTGTCCCCTTGTCCCCTGCAACCCTTCTTAATATTCTGTAATTTATAGTTTAGTGATAATCAAAACAGGAAGCCATAGCTTCCTGTTTTTTTATGCGTAACTATCCCTGTATACAGTAACCTTGGTGAAAATACCTCGCTTGTTTCCCGTAACTTCAATAGCAGATATACGTTCAGAGTTTATTAAAAACGTTCCGTTTTGATATACAGCCCTGTCCATAATGTTTTCAAATTTATGCCCTTTGTATTGAAGCTCAGCGGAAATGTATCCCTTGTTTGAGTAATTAAGCTTAGACTGTAATCCGTCCTCAGGACTTGAATACCATTGCCTGTCTAAAGGATAGTATTTCTTCTTTACAATTTTACGATTTTCAGAGTGACCGTTTTTTTTCGTGTATGAATATTTACCCTCTGAGTCCGCCATGTAAACCTGTGAAAGTAATCCGGAAGTAGAAAGTGTTTCTCCATAGTATGTAATAGTTTCAGAAAAATATGAGTGATTTTCAACACCTCTTCCGGAGGCTGCGTTTACAGTGTTAGTCCCTGTGATAAAAGGATAGGTCTTGTATGCCTTGTAAGCGTAAGCGCAAACAGCGTCCCATATCGTGGATTTTTCTTTTACATAAATATAGTTTACCGTTTTTGTGTCCTCCTGACACTGAACATAAGGTATAGTTACATTGTCTGAAACAAGACCTTTAAGATTAACATTTGAAATAATTCCCGGAACAGGTTCGTTTTGTCCCAATAGCAAAGTAAATCCTCTCGATGTAAATGTGATAAGATTTCTTCCCTTAGCATTTTTTCGTTGGATAAAATCCGCCATTCCGCAGTGAACAAGCTTATTGTTTATGTAAAGATAAACAGTATTGATGTCAGTTATGTCACGAGCAGTGAGGAGATGTCCCTCAAGCGTTGTGTATGGCGTGTATCTTTCTCTTGTGAATTTGAAATCTATGGGAATGTAAGAAGCATTAGTTCCGTCTGTATAGCTGAATGTAATTGTTGCTATGTCCATTTGAATATCCTTTCATTATCTAAGCCAGTGATCTTAATATAAGAACCATTTCACCGAAAACTTTAGAAGCGTCCAGCTCCGTCCGTCCGTCAACAAGGATCATACCGCTGTAAGCTGTGTCATTGAGCTTGAACGATGAAATAACCTGACCTGTGTTAGACTTAATATATGTATTCACAGCGTCAAAGTCTTTGATCAAGAATCTACCACTAAGCGTAAGCTGTCTGGGGGTAGATCCTTCAATTGCAACATCAATTCTTGACCCTATAATTGGATATTCTGAAAGTTTTGTTCCACGCTTAAATTCAACGTGTTCAAAGTTGAGAACTGTGTCACCATGAGTGTAAACATATCGCTGATTGTTAAATGAATAAACCATGTCTTATCCTCCATTGACGCTTTGAGTAACAAGAATTTTAAAATCAAAGGTAATAACGCTTTTAAGACGTCTTAAATTAGCGTCTGCTTCAATTTTGCTTCGGGAAAGATTTGAAATAACAATTTTATCTGACATGACTAAAGAGCTGATAAATAAAAAGCTTCTGTTGTCAATTTCATTAAAAGTCTTATAGTCATCTCTTTTGCCTAAAAGTTTGACTTCAATATGACCCGAAACCTCCATTCCGTATTCACTGTTGTTAAGAGAGTAAATCCGATCTGAATATTTCACATCCTTAATTGAATAAAATCCAAGACACTTCCCCTTAGCTTCAATCGTGTCCACCTGTTCAAAATCAGTGTAAGGACTAAATCCTGCGGAATTCAGTGAGGAGGTTAAAATACTGTTAAAAAAATTAAGCATTTCCTATCCCTCCATAGCGTAGAAAATAAAACTGTCGTCCCGAATTAAATCCTTCATTGAGTCAAACACCGACTTGCGAAAAGCAAACGCTGCCTGAATAACACTGTTTTCACGATAATTGCTTGTTGCCTTTCCCAGTTGGGTAACAATAATTTTTTCTGAAAGCAGGTTTTGAAGCGTATAGTCATAAACTGCGTGTGCACAAGCTGCATATTCACAGCATGCCGCCTCTTCAGAAGAAAGGGTGTCAGGAACAATTCTTGTTTCAACATACCTCTGTGCATTGTCAATAATGTTCTGTAAGCTAAATTCAGATTCTGAAAGTTTAGTGATTTTGAGAAATTCAGCTTTGATGTTTTCTGAGTTTAATATCGGCATGTTTTAGATTACCTCCTTTTTGCCGAAAATGTTCGGACAGAAAGCTCTGTCCGAACTTCGGCAAGATTTATTTATCTGTAATTTTAGTTGTAAGAATCGAACCGTCAATAAGCTTTGAGAATCCAATTGAAACAGATGCGAAAATTTCTGTGCATTGATTAGAGATCAGCTTGTCATAATCCACAATTACATCACTGCCGAATGCTGTTTCAATAGCGCATGATTTGTCAATTCCAACAGCAATATCATCAGAAAGCCCGGTGCACTTGATTAAGTCAATGCCGAATGGAGTCTTTACAACTCCGCTTGACATATAATCATATTGACTGTTCTTCATCTCTTCCATAGAAACAATTTTTGCAAGAACCGCAGGGGAGCAGATTAGAGAAGTCATGTTGCATTCACTCATTGATGAGAAGAAAGCGGCAAGTTCATTGTATGTAATTTGAGTGCCCTCAATTTCTGCAGGAGTAAGACCTGATGTCACTATGTTAATAGCATAAATGTTTATTTCCTTTGAAATCTGTGTACCCAGTCGTCTGAGAATAACGCCGAGTGTATCGATTCTCTGCTTGCAAATTGATTCGTATGAGAATTTAAGTCCTCTGCCGAATTTCTGAATGCTGCTTGGAACAGCATTAAGCTTTACATTGTGGAATGGAAGTTCTCCAAGCTGATATGATGCAGAGGCGTTTGTGTTTTTGCCCATTGTAATGCCCTTGAAATCAGTGTCGTGAGTGTAATAAACAGAAGCAGAAATGTGATTGAGAATTGAGATATCATCCATACCCTGCTTGATTGTTCTGCGTATATATTCAGGGAAAAGTACAGCAGATTCAGTTGAAAGAAAGAATTTTTCTACCTTGTCAGAATTTTTGCCTGCAATCTTAATGTCAAATCGCTTAAGCTGACGTTCAAAAGCGTCTAAACCTTCAAGCTCTGTACCCTTGTAATTGCTGTCAGGATCAAGTGCTTCAAGCGCCTGTGTAAAGTTTTTTCCTGTGATTGAATAAAGTCCTTTTTCGAGTTTAATTGTATCGTACATATTAGTTCTCCTTTTTAGTAATTTTAAATTCGTTGATATTTTTGTTTGTGGTGTTTGTTTTGCCTTTTGAATTAATCTCTTTTTCCTTTAAATCCTGTTCAAGATTTTCCTTCAGTTCTAAAAGCTGATTAAATGAAAGAGAGTTCGTGAGAAAACCCACAGTCTTAACTGTAATAAGAGGATTGTATAAAAAGCTAAGACGCAGAATTTCCTTTTTCAGCATTTCCCTTGCCTGAAAGTTCTCCTTTTTAGCCTGAGCAAGCTCAGATTTTAAAGCTGCATAGTCCTTATCATATTTATTGTCATATGTCTTAGTAACTCCTGCGTTTTTTTGTGCAGGAATCGCTACAAAGGACCATTCATATGCGTCGAAAGGATCATTAAGTATGTAACTGCAAATCTTTCCGCCGTATTCTGCGCCTTTTATGTGAGTGCAGGGTGATTTTTTCATGTCCGCACCGCAAATTGAGCAAATATGTGACTTCACCGAACAGCTTACTGAAACTTCTTTTTTTATTCCGCCGTCAATTTCTGCAATAAGATCTGCCGATTTTGCCGTGCGTATCATGTAAGCCTTTGCTGAAAGATAAGCATAAGGTTCTCCTGCGGAAGTTATCCTGTCAGTTGATACCTTGACTTCTGTGTCAAAAATTCTTGCAGTCTGATTTTCGCCTTTGGGATTGTGATCGAAAATTCCCGTCTTGCCGATGAAAAGCTCAGCAAGTTTGCGAAGTGCATCAATGGAGAATCTTTCGTAATCCCTGTCTACCTCATTGTCGCATAAAATCACGGGAAAAGTGTAAATCTCATCAGCAGCAAGCTTTGCTCTTGAAAATTTGTTTACCTTTTCCAAAAGTTCGTCGGTGAGTATGAAGTCATTGGATTCCATTAGTTTTTACCTCCTTCTGTTTTTTGATTAATAAGCTCAAGCTGTTGTGCCTGTGCATTGTAAAGCCTTGCCTTTGCAAGTGCTTCTTCGTCCTGAAGATTGATGTTTGCCCATTCAACAGAAACATCGCTGTCTATGCCGTTTAACCTCAGAAATGTTAAACCTATTCGCCTTAGAATCGGAGTGAGAAGACGACGGTAATATTCCAGCTCGCTGGTTAGAATGTCCGCCTGCTGTGAGGACATTCGCTCAGTGCTGGACCAGTTCAAGCCTAAAAGAAACGGTGGAATCGACAGCTTTGAAATCATTTGTTCTAAAATCTGACGAACAGGGATTTCGGTGTCAATAAGTTGATTTTCAGCTCCAATAACCTTTATCTGAACATCTCCGGCAGCTACAAAGTCCTTTACTGAACCGTATTTCGCAGCATTCATTCCGTTTGACCATTCTCTTGCAATTTCCATTGCCCGTTCCTTGGCAAAAGCCTTGTCGCCATCGTCGGACGGATTGTATGTTACCGCATAGCGGACATTTCCCACCCTGTCAAAATTCTGACCAATGCATTCATAAATCCGCATTAGAATTTTGCTTAATGAGGGAAGTCCACGAAGTATGGAAACCCCCTCAGGGTGCTTTGGCGACGGATTCAAAGCTGTGTAAACCATGCGTTCCGTATTGATAACCGGGCTTTCTTCATCGCCGAAAATTTGCGTAATGCACATATCAGTCTTGCTGCTGCCTTGACGTACTCGGAAAATTGTGCTGTCGCCTACCCATAAACCGCTGATAGTGCGCTGATTTTTGTCGGTGATAATTTCGCCGATAGCCTTCCCGTAGGTTAAAAGCGAGTCCAGATACATATCTGCAAAGGTGTTAATTGAAACTCCCGAAATCCCCACAGGTACTTCAAGGGAGAAGCGGTCGAGAAGAGGCTGAACGCTTTCATTTTCCGCCTTTAGCTTAAAATCTCCTGTTAATCGCACGATTTTACCAATACAGGCGTCAAGAATGGGTATTTCCGTTCTTAAAGCGTCATAAAATTCATGCTCGAAGATTTCTCCCGACGGCGCCAGCCTGAAAAGTGAACCATCCGACTGTCTTTCAGCATTTGCTGTGATTTTTTGAGCAGATTTCTTTCTGCTTATTATTTTCATTATCTTCTTCCTTTCTTATCTGTCTATGGAGGATACAAAAAACGTTCCGTTGCTTTGGCTGCAAAAGTGGGTAACAAAATATCTGATGTCGTCCATGGCATGGTCATTTTCCTTTACCGGACAGTCCGAGCCTGCACGCTCATCCCAGCGGTAGAGAGAGAATTCCCTTAGGGTATCTTCACAGCCGACAGATATTTTTATTTTTTCTGACTTAAGTGCGTCGCTGACCTTTCTTATTCCCGAAATCACGTCGTTTTTACCCTGAGTAATCTTAAATTTGCCATGTCTTTTAATGCATTCTATAAAAGACGCTGCTGACGGGTCGCAGACTATCATCTCAATTTCCTTGCCTTTACAAAGCTTTTCAAGGGCTGTATAATGCTCTTCGTCGGTACGTTGTAATCCCTTTTCACGAGAGTTATAATAATACTCATTGATTCTGTACCAGCAGTCGTTATATTCGCCCCATAGTCCAAAGCTGGCTGGGTTTACTGTACCATAATCGCAGCTTACGGCATAGCGGCTAAAATGTTTGGGCGGCTTTGAAAAAGTATTTTTTTCATAGCTGAACATGGGATAAACTGCACCTGCGGTATTGCTCCACTGACCCAGGACAAAACGCTTATAGAACGCACCTGAATAGAGTCTTTTATACCGCTCAATTACGGCTTTTGATAGGGATGGATTATCTTTAAGGCTGAAATGGATATAAAGAAGATGTTTTTCCTTTCGCTTGTCGATCCACTCTTTTTTGAACCAATGATAGCTGTTGTCGGGATTACAGTTAAACCATAGCTTTGACCCTTTTACCGAACATCTTGCGGCGGCTTGTTCAACAAAGGTTCTGGGCATAAGTGCCACTTCGTCCAACAGGACGCCTGCAAGGGTTATACCTTGAATAAGAGAGGACGAACCCTCGTCTTTTCCGCCGAAGATATAAAATCGGTTGGTTTTTAATCCGAGAGATATATCAAGGTAGTTTTTTGAGGGGTAGTTTTTCACGGTAAATCCCAAGGCTTCCAGTCGGGGGATAAGCTCTTCGAGCATATTTCTTTTCAGTGAGCTTATGGTTTTTCCGCAGAATGCAAAGGAGCGCAGCTGAAAATTCACGCTTGCCCAGATGACAAATGACAAAGCCATACAGCTTGTTTTTCCGGAACGGATAGCACCGTCACAGATAATGCCGTCAAAGTTGGGGGCGTTATTCTTCCACCAAGTAAAGACAATTCTCTGTTTTTTTGAGAATTCTTTTAGATTTAGTGAAGCCATTATTCCGCCTCCTCAAATGGACAGTCGGAGGTTACAGTTTCATTAGAATCGTTTCCGTAGATAGTTTCCACAAGATTTTTGGCATTGCTTTGGGCGTTAAGTTTTTCACTGTATTCAGCAAGCTTTTCCATTGCTTTCTGACGATCAAAAAATTTGATTTCAACGCCTCCTCCTTTGATTTTTTTGATTTCAGATACGTTATACAAATCTGCCTGACGGATTTTCGCAGGGGTCACATCCTCTGCAAAAATCAGCGATACGGCGTCGTTTGTACTGCCGAAAGCTAAACGTTCAAGTCCTGAAATTACTGCTTTTTCAGAAAAGTTTTTTTCGTTGTCCGCTTTTTC
>CAMWVM010000085.1 GCA_947177715.1 uncultured Ruminococcus sp. | reverse complement strand
TTTTCAACCCCAATCCGGCAAACGCCATGCTCAGGACGCTCGGGGGCGCGGAGATGGGGATAAGAGACAGGGTGTACATTAATTGGTGTTTCTAAAATAAAAATCACCTGCTTTCATATTTTTTATAAAAAATAAAGCCCTGCAAGTGCAGAGCTTTGAGTTATTATCTTTTTGTATTTGGTCCCAACGCTTCTTTTTTAACGTTGTGACTCTGATTCTGATTAATGTTTTTCTTATTTGACTTGCCGTCAATGGTTGCTTGTTCTTTGTTCATGATTTTCACCTCTGACAACAGTTTGTGTAGCTAATTGAAGATTATTCATGTTTTATTCTTTGATTGATATTAAATGTTTTTTTATCTATATATTCATTGTGTCTTTCTAAATTTATTGTTAAATTCTTCTTCATCTTTAGCAGTAAGCTTACCTTTAGTTCTTTTTTTTGCATAACAAAAGCCCCGTGTGGGGCTTTGAGATCAATTATAAATTTTCTATTGTATGTTTTCAATGAGATACAGTCACTCGGGAGTGTAAATCTTAACGATTGTTTCGGTAATTTTAGAACTCATTAATGCTACATAGTTAGAAAGATCTATACTTGATTCTTCAAGATACACGTAATTACAAATATGATTGTCAATCACATCTTTGTATGTATTAAACTGACTTTCTATATAATCTATTTCAGTTGCTATATTTAACTTGTTCTTCACCGATCGAAAAGCATATATCGCATTTCTAATAGTTCTCATCTCTTGTTGTAATTTGAGCATGCTTTCTTCGTTGAAGCCAGAATTAATTAAATTATCATTAATTCTGGTTTGCAAATTTTCTAGAAGTCGAACTATTGAATCTCGAAAACGATGGTCTTCATTTTTCTTTTGCGTTAACAAGAATGTGAATATAATTGCCGTTGATAATGTCAAAACATTTGCTATATTAATATCAAAAAAATCTTTCCAACCATGTTTCCATATGCTTAATCCTGATACACATAGAATTACAATAAATGGAATAGCAATAATTATTTTTTTCAACTTACATCCTCCATTATTATTTCAAAGCTTTTTTTACGTATGACTCTATATCCTCAACAAGACCTGGTTCGTCTTCAGAAATAATTTCTATATGCTTTAATATATTGTTATCTTTTAACTCTCGGCATAGTCCTCCAAAAGCCTCTTCCAAAAAAGAAGTAGCAAAACCATAACATCCATCAAGATCTACTATTAGTTTTTCGTTTTTCTCCAAAGCCTCTTTATACTTTGGACTTAATATGTTATTTCTGAACAATTCTCCTGAATAAGCACCTTCTTCAATTAATCTTCCTCCAGGTGACTTGGTGAAATCATCACGTATTTTTATTATAATCACAATTAATTACCTCCTCATTCATATAGAAAACAAAAATATAGTTCCCAAAAATGACTCTTTTGAGTCTTTCAAAACTCTGTCATTTGAATTCGATCTAAGAATTGTACTGCCTTTACCTGAAATAATGAGCATCTCATTAATATAATTATTATTGTAACACTCTACAACACAAGGAAGCCCTTTACCTCTATATTTTTGTTTCGTTTCTGTTCGGAAATCTCCATCCAATGCCGATGAAATAATCCTACTTTCTCTATCAGGTAATGCGTAATATAAAATATCTTTAAATCTACCAGACACAGTTGACGGTATACCTGATCCGGTATCAAGTATTGTCATTTCAATATTATTACCAGTATTAACGCATATATACCAATTAGGAAAAAGAACTTCATTGTCATTGTATGCGTGTTGTACTGTATTTGCCATTATTTCAATTATTAAGGTGTATATCTTTTTTAGTTGTAAAGAATTACATTCCGAATGAGCTTTTATGAAATCAATAATTTCAGCTGCTCTGTCAGGATCGACTTTACAGCCACTTATTATTTGAATTAATTCGTTTTTCGGTTTTATGCCAGTTATGGATTGAGAGTTAACATAATTCAAAAAACCAAAATCTATAAGAATTTTCTTCGCATCTTCATTTTTAGGAAAGCTTCCCTGAACAAAAAACTTTTTAGATATTTTATACTTGATATTATTTACCAAAGCAATTAAATACATAATTGCATCTGGAGATATTTTTTCGACTTGCGATAAATCAAAATACATTGTATTAAATGACTTACTTTTTGTCGAATTCTTTTTTGCATATATATCTAAAATACTGTTGAAAAAAATCTCAGTTTCTTCTCTGTTATTAATTAGCGAAAAAATCATAGGCGCCGTAAATTTATATTTTTGTGGTTTATATTTTTGATGAATCAAATAACGATTTATTTTAATTCTTTTCTTTTTTTGATAGAGTCTGCAATGTCTATCATGCCATTTTTTTAAACTTGTTGAATATTTTCGCATATAATCACACCTTTAGTGTAATTATACACTTAATATCAGAAAAAGTCAAATTTTTAAGGGAGATATAGCAAAACAGCAGCCCTGCGACTGCTGTATGCTAAAAATATTATTGTAGGAGAATAATGATATATTTACCTTCTGCCAGTCCAAATATCTTGTTGAACTTTCGTCAAATAAGTGTTCATGCAATTTTCAAACTCAGCATAATTGTTAGCCTGAATATTGCCAGTAAATATAAATTCATTATGAATGGCATTGCCCATTGACTTGCCTGAACCATTAATTTTAATCATTTCATTTATGTTATTATTAATATTATCGGCAACATATTGAGATAAATCTTTACTGCCAGATACAAGGTTGAATAGCTTTTTGCTTGAATTAGCATTAAAAATAGTTTCAGATTTTTGTGGTGTTCCGTCAAGCCATGCCAGTCCAGTTACACTATTAACACCGCCCTTTGCATAAGGTACAATTCTTATCTTCTGATTTAAAAATTGTCTTTTTGCAGAGGTTGGAGCATTACCGTTAGAGTTATAACCAAACAGATTTTTTAAATCAGCATCATTATTTACGTATTTATCTATTTGCTCTTGCTTGTTATCTTTCATAGATTGTAAAGAACCAACGGCAATAGTTACTTCAGTGTTGTCCTTGTTGACATAATATAGTCTATATTTCTTAGCGGCTGTAGTTTGCTTCGGTGGGGTTGCTCCTGAGTAGCCTCCTGTTGTAATCTTGTTTTGATTACTATTACTGTTAGCCGCATTGTCAATCTGTTCATTTGAAGCATCAATAGGCAACTTAGCCAACTCAGACATTCTTTTCTTGAATTCTGCAAAGGTATCTACTCTGTCATCAAGAATTTTTTCCTCTGAAACTCCAGCTGCCCTTAAGTTGTTAAGATATTCTTCATTTGTACCGCTTATTTCTTCCGTCCAAGTAGCTAGCTGATCTGAATAATCTGCCCAACTGTCAATTTCAGTTTGTTTTGCTGAAATAACTTTCTCTTGCTCTTGTATAGCTTTTTCTTTGTCAGCTATCTCATTCACAATATCAACATTAAGCTGTCTTTGATAGTTGTTATAGTTAGTACCGTAAGTTTGAATTAAACCTGTGTCAGTATTTAATACTCGTTCATGCCAGTTTGTCCCTAAAATACGTTGAGCAGTTAAGTCATTTTGATTATTGGTATATGACTGTACCATATCGGCAAAGGCTTGTTTATAATCAGAATACTTTTGAATTTCAGCATCTATAGTATTTAAACGACTGTCATTGTCTTTACGGTTGTCAATAGCTTCAAGTGCATTGTCACGTTCTTTTTCAAGATTGGAAATCTGAATATCACGCTTAATAGAATCAACATCTTGCTGCTTTTCAGCTATAGCGGAAGCATCAGTACCCCTACGCCAACCATTACCTGAATAATAACGTACTTCAGTGTTTTTTGCATTGTATAAAGCGTCTTCAGCTTTTTTGAGTTCAATAGATTTATTGATTTCATCATTTTTAGATTGCAGTGCTGAAATTTCTTTATCATATTTGCTTTCAACATCATTACGTTCATCATCATAACTCTTTTGTAAGCGTTCTTGTTCTTCAGTTAAAGAGTTAATTTTATCTTCAAGGAATGAATCAACGACACTGCCAGCAGTTTCATAATCAGCAACAATTTCTTCAAGGGTTTCTTTTTGCTTTTCGAGTTCTTCCTTTTGTGCTTTAAGATTATCAAGGATATTCTCTTGTGCTTTCTTTTCATCTTCAAGTTTATCGGTGATTTTCTCAATTTTATTTTGCTGTAGTTTCAGGTAAGAGTTCATTAAGTCGGTGTTCTTACCTATGGAAACAGCTGACTTTGATACATCTTTTTCAAAAGTAGATGAATATACAGTCCATTGTGCTAAAACATCTTCTAATTCTTTTGCATTATCTTTGTTGTTCTTTAATTCATTATTGGCTTCCTGTAGGTTTTGATAATATTTATCAATTACACTACTTGCATATCGTTCTTTAACTGCACGGTCATAATTTTCTTGTGCAATCTTAGCCTTTTCTTGACTAACTTTAATTTGCTTATTAGCCTTATCAAGGGAAGTCTTAACGCTATCAATGTCAGTTTGTATTAAATCCTTATTAGTTTTGATTAATGCTTCTTTTGCACTTTTAATTTTGGATATATCAATGGTATAACCGTCAGCAGTGGAAGTGAATGAACTTGCAAGACTTGAATCTATTTCCAGTAGTTCAAGCATAGTATCACGAGAAATACTTTCACCGTTAGAAAGTGAATTTATAGCAGAATTATATTTATCAATCTGAGATAGTACATCAGGTAAGGTTTCGTCAACAAATTCCTTCAGAGAGTTTGAATACTGAGAAATTTCAGTTGAAATCTTTATTTTAGATTGTTCTAAAGATGTTTCAATAGATTCAAAGAATGTATCTAAATCATCTTTTATTGAACTGTTATCACCAGCTTGATTATAAAGAGAATCTTTCAGAGTTTCAAATTCTTCAGAAAGCGATATTCTTTCTGACCCTGTAGATGGGGATTTCAATTTTTCGTATAATTCTGTAACTTCATCTATGTCAGATTTCATTGAATCTGATAAATCCGCATTTGTTAAAATTTTCTTTGCATTAGAAACTTCTTCATAAACTTCCTTTAAATTTGTAAGACGAGTAATTTCATTTTGGATTTCTTCATTCCAATCAGAATCATATTCATCAGACTGTTTATATACAGCTTGAAATTGTTTCCAAAAACTTAATTGTTCTTGTAATGATCCAGAAACCCTAATTTGATTAGAATCTTTTAAATCTAAATGAATAGATTCTAAACTGGATGCAATTTCTTTTGCATTGGTAACATCTTTATCACTCCAAACACCCCAACCTGTACTTGTTGCTGATGATGAATATTTCCTATATTCATCTTGTAGTGCAAATATTTTTTCACTGCTTTTACCTGCCGACGAACGAACTTCCTTTTCATATCTGTTGCGCCAGTCTTTATAATCAAATTCATTGGAGTCTTTAGCTATTTCATAAACAGCCTGATTTTCATCAACAACCTTTTGTGCTTCATCTCTGTCTTTTGTATTCTTAGCTGCTAAAACATCAGAGTATTTTTGATTTACTAAATCAAGAGCCTCTGCCTCTTCACCATACGATTGAACTAGTTCATCTTGAATAGTTTTAAGATTGCTTTTCTTTTGAGACATATCATCTGTAGAAGTAATTACATTAGTATATCTTTCAAAAAGGCTATCAATAGCTTGTTGTTCATCTTTGTAATTTTGTACATTTTCAGCAGCTTCACTTGCTAATTCCTGTGCGGCCTGTTTTGCTTTTTCTTCGGCTTTAACAACATTTTCAATAAGTTCATTTATTCCCCAAGATAGCATCCCAATAGCTAATGTAGATAAAGTACCAGCTATTAAATTACTAATAGTTTGAAATCCTTTTGCTTTTAAAGTAGCAAAATTAAAATTTTCTCCTGCTTTATGAATCACAGTACCTAAAGATGTCAATTGTTTTTTCTCAACGTTGTAATTTAATATCGGTCTATTTAAAATATTCTGTTGTGAATCAAAATATTTTTTTTGTTGACATAAAAACATATAAATGGTATAATAATTTATATAAACTAGGAGGGATTGTTTTGAGTAATGTACTATTACCTTGGATTTTATTAATTATATGTATTGGATTGTTAATTCTTTGGGTTCGTTTTGTTATTCATTTAGAGCATAAAAATGGTGTGAAAAAATATGGTAGTGAAGATTCTTATCTAAAAGCCGTAGAAAAAATTAGAGAAGAATCTGAGAAAAACAAACCACGATGTCCAACTTGTGGTTCCGATAATATAAGTAAAATTGATACATTAGAACGTGGGGTATCAGTTGCAGCTTTTGGATTGGCAAGCGGTAAAGTAGGGAAGCAATTTAAATGTAAGAACTGCGGTTATAAGTGGTAAGTAAAAATAGATTATAAATATGCACTTTTACAAAATGTAGGAGTGTATTTTTTATCTAATATTTAATTAAGATGAAACCAGTCTTAAATTAAATATCGGTCTAAAGATTTTACAAAAAGGTGTGAAGTCTTTGTAAAATTTGGTTGACAAAAAACATAAAATATTGTATAATATTAATAAAATTAAAGGGGGATTGAAATGAGTCGTTTTAAATGTACTAATTGTGGACAAGAAATTATATCAGAAGATAAAGTCGCATGTCTATTTTGTGGTTGTGATGATACAATACAAATTAGTGATGTTCAAAATGAATCGCTTACAGAAAATGTAGATAATCAAAATTCCAATATAAATAACGAAAGTTACATAGAAAATCAAGAATCGTTTATGTTTCATTATGTTATATCAGTATTTATTCCTTTTATAGGACTTTTAATGGGTTCAATATTATTAACAAACGATGATAATGAAAAGGTTTCGGTAGGGAAGATATGTGTTATCTTAGGTATTTTATCAATAATTATAAGTTATTTTATTATTGATAGCATATGACAAAT
>CAMWVM010000084.1 GCA_947177715.1 uncultured Ruminococcus sp. | reverse complement strand
GAGTCAATGTTACTGCATCAGGTTTATCATCAGGTTCAGCCGGCTGGTCAATAATATCAAATACCCGTCTGGCTGAGGCAAAGGCACTTTGAAGCTCAGTAATAACACCAGAAATTTCATTGAATGGTTTTGTATATTGGTTTGCATAAGTCAAAAAGCAGTTAAGCTGACCAACCGTAAATCCTGTAAGTCCTCCGTTAATTACAGAAACTGCACCTACAATAGCTACAGCCGAATAAACAAGTCCGTTTATAAATCTTGTACATGGATTAGTTAAAGAAGAAAAGAAAACTGCCTTGACGCCGACATCTTGTAAATGAAGGTTGCTTTGCTCAAATTTTCTTTCCGCTTCAGTTTCATAAGCAAAAGCTTTTACGACCTTTTGATTTCCTACCATTTCTTCTACAAGCGAAGTCATGTCGCCTCTGGCTTCCGACTGCATTTTAAACAGCTTAAAAGTGTTTTTTGCAATAAATCTTGCAACAAACAAAGACAACGGAGTTATTACTACTACAATTAAGGCAATCTTAACGTTGATTGATATCATAAATCCGAGAGTTCCGAATATTGTAACAAGACCTGTAAAAAGCTGTGTAAAACCCATAAGCAAACCGTCAGAAATCTGTTCAATATCTGTTATAATACGGCTGATAATATCACCATGAGGATGTCCGTCAATATATTTTAAAGGAAGCTTTTGAAGCTTTGCAAAAGCGTCGCTTCGGATATCCCTTACCGCAAGATAGGATATTTTATTGGTACACAAGGTCATTAACCACTGAGCAATTCCCGTAATCGCAACGATAATGCCCAGTTTTACAAGTATTGGTGCAATTCCGTCAAAATCGACCTGTTTTTCGGCAATAATTTTATCTATGCCATGCCCCATGAGTATTGGTGCATAAAGGGTAAGTGCAACGGAAATCACTGCAAATATAAGAGATATTACAAGCATCCACGAGTAGGGTTTTATATATCTAAGCAGCGGCTTTATAGCTGAAGGCTGCTTTTGTTTGGTTTCAGACATTTGCTTTACCCCCCTTTTCTGCACTTTCGCCGTCATTATACATCTGAGAACGACAGATTTCCTGATAAACCTCACAGGATTCCACAAGCTGTTCATGAGTACCGATTCCAGCAATTTCACCTTCGTCCATAATAATAATCTTATCGGCGTGACGAATTGAAGAAACTCTCTGTGACGCAATAAACACTGTCATTCCTGCTGTTTTTTCTATAATCGCTTTTCTGAGGCGAGCTTCAGTTGCCAGATCAAGTGCAGAAGATGAATCATCCAGAATTAATATTTCAGGGTTACCTACCAAAGCCCTTGCAATAGTAAGCCTTTGTCGCTGTCCACCCGACAGATTTTTTCCCCCTTGTAAAATCATATGATCAAGAGCTTCTGGTTTGTCCATTACAAAATCCAAAGCTTGGGCGATATCCAATGCATCGAAAATATTTTCATCTGACGCAGCTTTATCACGCCATTGCATATTTTCCCTAACAGTTCCCTTAAAAAGCACTGCCTTTTGCGGTACGATTCCAATTTTCTTTCTTAATTGCACAAGGGGATAATCAGATATATTTACACCATTTATAAGAATTTCACCCTTTTGAGCCTGATAAAATCTCGGAATAAGATTAATAAGAGTTGACTTACCTGAACCAGTGCCTCCGATAATTCCCACGGTTTCTCCTTTTTTTACCGTAAAATCAATATTTGAAAGAGCTGGTTCATCCGAACCGCTGTAAGCGAAGGTGACATTATTGAACTCTACAGCATTCTGAGAATCAATATTTGTTACATTTATGTTATTGCTGTCTGTTATAGATGGTTCAACATCAAAAACTTCATTGATTCTAATTGCCGACGCCTGTGCCTTTGTTATTGATGTAACAAGCAGAGCAACCGCTAAAAGTGCAAGAAGAATCTGGTTCATATAACTTAAAAGGGCAATAACTTCACCTTGAGTAATGCTTCCTTCATACACGCTTATTCCACCTGCCCATATAATTGCAATTATTGCAGCATAAACTACCACATATGTTGCAGGGTTCATAAGCGCTGATATACGTCCTGCGGAAATCTGCAAGTCTTTCAGCTCTTCGGCATTTTCACAAAAATCCTGCTCTTCATTTTTCTGACGTGAAAAAGCACGGATTACTCTTGCACCAACAAGGTTTTCACTTGTCATCAAAGTGATTTTGTCCTGCCTTTTTTGTATCCTTTTAAACATCGGCACTGTCTTGCTCATAATAAAATATATTATTATTGCAAGAATCGGTGCAGCAATTAAAAAAATAAGAGTAAGCTTCACGGAAATTGTAAAAGCCATTATAATTGAACCGATAACTATAAAAGGCGAACGCAAAAACAAACGAAGAATCATATTAACTCCCGTCTGAGCTTGATTTATATCGCTGGTGATTCTTGTGACAAGAGAAGAACTTCCCAGCTTGTCAATTTCAGTGTGCGAAAGCGTGTTAATATGATGAAACAAATCTCGCCTGAGTGCTGTGCCAAATCCAAAAGAAGCCTTTGCGGCAAAATATTGTGCAGTCAAAGAACAAGCAAGTCCAAGCAATCCAAGCAAGACCATAATCGCACCCATAGAATAAATATAGCCTTTGTCATTATTATATATACCTACGTCAATAATTTTTGCAACTACAATAGGCACAGCAAGCTCAAAGCATGCTTCAATCATTTTAAACAGAGGACCAATAATACTTTCAATTTTATAGTTTTTTAAATATTTAAACAACTTAAACACAAAGATTACCCCTTTTGAACTATGTCATTTATGGTTATTATAACACAAATTTAAGTATATTAGCAACACCTGCATTGATTTTTTGCAATAATTGTGGTATACTACAATAATTATTTAAAATATTGGGAGGCTTTATGGAAACAATACACAGCATTGACTTTGGAATTCTGGATTTTTTACAAACTATTCATAATGATGTTCTTGATTTTATAATGAGAGTTTTCACTCATGCCGGCGATAATGGATATGTTTGGATAGGAGTTTGCATCCTGCTTCTCTGTATTCCCAAAACAAGAAAAATCGGTATATATCTTGCCATTACACTTATAGTTGAAGTCGTACTTAATGACGGAATAATCAAGGGTATTATTGCAAGAGAACGTCCGTTTTTACAGCGCACAGGAATAGAAACCATAATAAAACAACCATCAGGCTATTCGTTTCCGTCAGGACATTCCGCTTCTTCATTTGCGGCAGCCACAGCAATATTCCTGCACAATAAACGTTTGGGAATCGGTGCATATGTTTTAGCCGCTTGTATAGCTTTTTCAAGACTTTATTTTTATGTTCACTTCCCGACAGACGTAATATGCGGAAGCTTGTTCGGAATATTAATAGGATTTACAGTAAACAAACTTCTTAGATTTATTGAAAAGAAAACTAACAGCAAAAAAAATGAAAACAATCATTAACATAAAACAAGGCACTGTAGAAATTCTACAGTGCCTTAAATATTTTTTGATAAGAATTAAGACCCTTCTTTGCCGTTAAGAACCTTCCAAACAATAGCAGCAATAGCTGCACCCACAAGAGGTCCAACAATGAATACAATATAATCTATATCCCATATGAATTAATAGTATAAAAAGCGTCAATAAAATAAATGTGAATAATTACTGATTAGCAAAAATATATTATAGAAACAGAAAAACACTTTTTAGGAGGTCATAAAATGAAAAAAACAATCTGCATTATTTTATTATTGCTTTTTTGTTCATCCTGTGCAAGCACAAACGGTATGCCTGTTATACATCAAAGCTCCCCCATGCCCTTAAACGGTGAAATAAATTTGAAAAACACCTTGGACAAGCAGGACGAAAAAACTGATGTAAAACGCAATACAAATACCTATACGCCGCTTAACTATCAGGAACAAAATGCTGTATGGATTTCATACATTGATTTGCAGCCTATGATTTTAGGCAAAAGTGAAAACGAATTTGAAAAAAATATATCAACAGCATATAAAAAGATCAAGGAACTGGGATGCAACACAGTTTATGTCCATGTAAGAAGCTTTGGAGATGCATATTACAATTCTGAGCTTTATCCCTACTCCAAAGGAATTACAGGTGAAATCGATACTGAGCCTGATTTCGATCCATTAAAAATAATGATAAAAGAAGCACATGACTTAGGCTTGTCATTTCATGCATGGATTAATCCCATGAGGTGTGAAACAGAAGAAAATATGAAGGAAATTTCAAATAGCTATGTCATAAAACAATGGTATAGCGACAGTAATAAATACGATGAATATCTTGTAAAAGTGGATTCAGACAATCACTATTGGCTCAATCCCGCAGTGGACGACGTAAGAAATCTTATTGCCCAAGGTGCAGCGGAAATTGTAAAAAACTATGATGTAGACGGAATTCACATAGACGATTATTTTTATCCAACAACAGAGGCATATTTTGACTCTGGAATCTATGTTGAAACAGGCGTCAAGGAAAGTTTATCCGAATGGCGAAAAAATAATGTATCAAAAATGGTAAAAGAAATTTATAACAGTATAAAAAAAGAGAATTCAGAAGTGCTTTTCGGAGTATCTCCGCAAGGAAATATGGAAAACAACTATGAATTTATGTATGCAGACGTAAAAACGTGGTGCAGCGAGGAGGGATACCTCGATTACATTGTACCGCAAATTTATTTTGGTTTTGAAAACAACTCCAAGCCTTTTGTACAAACAACAGAAGAATGGAGTAATATAGTCACTTGTGATAATGTCAGTTTGGTAATAGGTCTTGGAGTTTATAAAATAGGTCAGGAAGATGAATTCTTACAATCTACGGGAATAATTGGCAAACAAATCAATTTGTCGCAGAATATGAAAAACTATGGAGGAATCGCCCTCTATAATTATATAAATCTTTTTGAGCCTGAAGAAAATCTTGCTGAGAGAACTAATGCTGAATTATCCTGTATAAAGGATGCAATTTCCGATTAATTGATGCACATCAAGGCTTTGCAATTATCCATGTGTAAGAATATAGATAAAAAAGAGGCCATGATTTGTGCAATATGTGTTATTTCATTAAACGGCTTGCTTTTTTGACTTTATTGTTGTATAATGTAATTTGGTATCACACAGACATCTGTGTTTAAATAAGAGGTCATAAAAACATATTGTAATAAGATAATCCTAAAGACTTCTTATCATATTAATTAGGAGGGATTTAAGTGTATAAAATAGTCAAAAAGAAAGTTTTAAATGATCAGGTAGTTTTGATGGAAATTGACGCCCCTTTTATAGCAAAAAAAGCTGAAGCAGGTCAGTTTATTATTTACAGAATTGATGAAAAAGGCGAAAGAGTTCCACTTACAATTGCAGATTATGATAGGGAAAAGGGTACGATCACAATAATTTTTCAGACAATCGGCGGTTCAACTAAAGCTTTAGCAGCACTCAATGAAGGAGATTCCATTTTAGATGTTGCCGGACCTTTGGGCGTTGCAACAAAATATGAAGAAAACTGCAAAAGAGTCGCTGTTATCGGCGGCGGAGTAGGTTGTGCAATCGCTTATCCACAGGCTAAAAAGCTTCACGGAATGGGCGTCCATGTTGACCTTATTGCAGGATTCAGAAATAAGGATATTATGATTCTTGAAGACGAAATGAAAGCCGTTTCCACAGATCTTCATATCTGTACCGATGACGGCTCTTATGGATTCCACGGTTTTGTTACAGACAAACTTAAAGAACTCATTGACAGCGGCGTAAAATATGACGAGGTTATTGCAATCGGTCCCGTTCCCATGATGAAATTTGTCTGCAAAACTACAGAACCATATGGCATAAAGACTACTGTATCTCTTAATCCCATTATGGTCGACGGTACAGGAATGTGCGGCGGCTGTCGTGTAACGGTTGACGGACAAATTAAATATGCATGCGTTGACGGACCTGATTTTGACGGACATAAGGTTGACTTTGACGAGCTTATGAGAAGAAACGGAACATATAAAGAGCATGAATCTAAACACATTTGCAGATTAACCGGAGGTGTGAGATAATGGCTAATATGAGCATGACAAAAACTCCTATCGGAGAACAGGACCCTAAAATAAGAGCAAGAAACTTTAAGGAAGTAAGCCTTGGATATACTAAAGAACAGGCAATGGAAGAAGCAACAAGATGTCTTAACTGCAAGAACAAGCCTTGCGTAAGCGGTTGCCCAGTAAGCGTTAGAATTCCTGAATTTGTTGCTAAGGTAGCAGCAGGTGAATTTGAAGAAGCATATAAAATCATTAAATCCACAAACAGCCTCCCTGCTGTTAGCGGAAGAGTTTGTCCTCAGGAAAACCAGTGCGAGGGCAAGTGCGTAAGAGGCATTAAGGGTGAACCGGTTGCTATAGGACGTCTTGAAAGATTTTGTGCAGACTATATGATGGATAAAGAAGTTGATACTGAAAAGCCTGTATCCAACGGTCATAAAGTTGCTGTTGTAGGAGCAGGACCTTCAAGCCTTACCTGTGCAGGTGACTTGGCTAAGCTGGGTTATGATGTAACAGTATATGAGGCTTTTCATACAGCAGGCGGTGTTTTAATGTATGGTATTCCGGAGTTCAGACTTCCTAAAGCTATCGTACAGAAAGAAATTGACAGCCTGAAAGATATGGGCGTTAAAATTATGACAAACATGGTTATCGGAAAAGTCCTTTCTGTGGACGAGCTTCTTAATATGGGATATGAATCTGTATTTATCGGCTCTGGTGCTGGACTTCCAAGATTTATGGGAATTGATGGAGAAGGCCTTGTAGGCGTGTATTCCGCTAATGAGTACCTTACAAGAATTAACCTCATGAAAGCTTATATGGAAGACTATGATACACCTATATGTCTCTTATACAAATCTGACGCTGCAGACGACTAGTCGAGTGTAGATCTCGGTGG
>CAMWVM010000083.1 GCA_947177715.1 uncultured Ruminococcus sp. | reverse complement strand
CAATATAGTAGTGCTTGTATTGAATTATATCATTAGTAAACTTATAGTATTTAAAAAGAAATAGATTGGATATTTTTGTTGTAACCGCATGATAACCATGCGGTTTTTTTGTGCAAGTATACAAAAGCTAAAAAAAGTGTTGACAAAATGTAAGTTATATGATATTATAAACACACAGCAAAAACATAGTAATGTAATAGGAATTATATGAATAGCTTAGAGGTGATACTATGACCTATGTAAAAATAAGAAAACAAGTACCTGTAACAAAGCGAATGCGAATGTGTTTTAACTAAAAACTGTTTTTGATAAAAGTAATAGGTTAATAAATTTTTTGTAATTGATACATATTAAATAAAGAAAAAATAATTTTATGAAAGAGGTAAGTATAATGAGCAAAATAAATGATAGAAATCTTAAATTTGAAACATTGGCACTTCATGTGGGACAGGAAGAGGCAGATCCGGTAACAGACGCAAGAGCTGTTCCTATTTATGCAACTACATCATATGTTTTCCATAATTCAGATCACGCTGAAGCTCGCTTTAATCTGAGCGATGCAGGTAATATCTATGGAAGATTAACAAATCCTACTCAGGATATTTTTGAAAAGAGAATTGCTGCATTGGAGGGCGGTGTTGCTGCTTTGGCTGTGGCTTCAGGCGCCGCTGCAATTACTTATACATTCCAAAATCTTGCACATGCAGGTGACCATATCGTTGCCGCTAATACTATCTATGGCGGAACATATAACTTGCTTGCTCACACTCTTCCTGAGTATGGAATTACAACCACCTTTGTTGATCCTGATGAAGAGGGTGCATTTGAAAAAGCAATTCAGGAGAATACTAAAGCTGTTTTTATAGAAACACTTGGGAATCCGAATTCAAATATCATTGATATAAAAAAGGTGGCTGATATTGCCCATGCACATAAAATTCCGTTGGTAATCGACAGTACCTTTGCTACCCCTTACCTGGTAAGGCCTATTGAGTACGGTGCTGATATCGTTGTTCATTCTGCAACAAAATTTATTGGAGGACACGGTACAGCAATCGGCGGCGTTATCGTGGATAGTGGAAACTTCGATTGGGAAGCAAGCGGAAAGTTCCCGTCAATTACAGAACCAAACCCAAGCTATCATGGTGTTTCATTCACAAAAGCAGTAGGAAAAGCAGCATTTGTTACAAAGATTCGTGCAATTTTGCTTCGTGATACTGGTGCAACATTATCTCCATTCCATGCATTCATATTTCTTCAGGGATTGGAAACACTCTCATTAAGAGTTGAAAGACATGCAGAGAATACTAAGAAGGTTGTAGAATTTCTTGCTAACCATCCACAAGTGGAAAATGTAAATCACCCATCCTTGCCTGGAAGCAAGTATAAAGAGCTTTATGATAAGTATTTCCCAAATGGTGGAGGTTCAATTTTCACATTTGAAATTAAGGGCGGAGCAGAGGATGCAAAGAAGTTTATAGATAATCTTCAGATTTTTTCACTCCTTGCCAATGTTGCAGACGTTAAGTCATTGGCTATCCATCCCGCAACCACAACTCATTCTCAGCTTAATGAAGCAGAGCTTGCCGAACAGGGCATAAAACCTAATACAATCCGTCTTTCCATCGGTACAGAGCATATCGACGATATCCTCTTTGATTTACAGGAAGCGTTTGATGCAATAAAATAAAAAACTTAAAAACCCTGCTGTTGTGTTGATCACATGACAGCAGGGTTGTGTGTTTTATATTAAATTGCCAGACCTTTTGTTTACCTAATCAAACATTTATTGCTTTTTGATAGTCAAACTGCATAGCCCCTTGGATAGTTAAAATGCTTTCATTTGTAATTAAAAACAAATTTTAAAGATAAGTAAAACTGAAATGGATATTACCTTGACATATAGAAAAATAAATGATATTCTAAGCTTTGGTTAGCTGCTGCTAACCAAAGCTTGTTTGCGTCTTGACAAAGTTTTATACATGTGATATAATATAACGCATGAACAATTATTCATACGTTTGACGGTGAGGAGGAATATTAATGTTTCTTGAATTAAGTGATATATGGAAACAATACGGCGAAGGAGAAAATTATACAGAAGTGTTGAAAGGGATTGATGCACAAATCGAAAAAGGCGAAATTTGTGTGCTTTTAGGGCCGTCAGGCTCTGGAAAATCTACATTGCTTAATATTATCGGCGGAATAGATTATGCCGACAAAGGGTATGTGGCAATAAACGGTGAAAAAACGGCAAACATGACTGAAAAAAGGTTGACTTTGTACAGAAGAAAGCATTTAGGCTATGTTTTTCAGTTTTATAATCTTATTCCCAATTTAACAGTAAAGGAAAATGTAGAGGTCGGATCATATCTTAGCGATAATCCACTTAATACTGATGAAATATTAAAAACCTTAGGTTTATATGAGCATAGACATAAAATTCCTAACCAGCTTTCAGGCGGTCAACAGCAAAGAACAGCTATAGGAAGAGCTATTATCAAGAATCCTGATATACTACTTTGCGACGAACCTACCGGTGCTTTGGATTATAAAACCTCAAAAGAAATTCTTTGCCTTATTGAAGATATAAATAAAAAATACGGCAATACAGTTATCATGGTTACCCATAATGACGCAATAAAAAATATGGCAGACAGAATTATAAAACTAAAGGACGGCATGATAAGAAAAAATTATATTAACGAAGAAAAAATCAATGCGGCCGACCTTGATTGGTAACAGCGGAAATTTTACAGAAAGGATTGTTTGATAATATGAAAAATCCGCTTATAAAAAGATTGCCGAGAGAGCTAAAAAATGACTTCGGGAAATATCTTGTTATCTTTGTTTTCATGATTGCCGCCATAGGCTTTGTTTCGGGGTTCCTTGTGGCAGACGACAGCTTAAAGAAAACATATGATGAAAGCTTTGAAAAATATAATGTGGAGGACGGCCATTTTATACTTTCCAAAGCAATAAATAAAAATTTCAAAGATAATCTTGAAAAAGATATGTCAATAAAGGTTTATGACAATATTTATATTGACTCAGATTCAGGAAAAGACCATACGGTAAGAATATATAAAACCAGAGTTGATATAAACGGCGCAGATTTGATAAAAGGTGATTTTCCAAAGAGCAATAACGATATTGCTATAGACAGGCTTTATGCAGAGAATAACAATATAGAAGTTGGTGATACCATAATCATAAGAGAAAAAGAATATAATGTCTGTGGATATGTGGCTCTTTCTGATTATAGCTCTTTGTTTAAAAATAATACAGATATGATGTTTGATGCCCATAAATTCAGTGTAGCAATGGTGACTGAACAGGCATTTGAAGAATTTGATAAAGATTTTTTGAAATATTGCTATGCGTGGAAATACAATGACGGGAATTTAAATGAAAATCAGCGAATAGATAAATCTAATAATATAATGGAGTATCTTGCAGGTAAAACTGAGCTTACCGATTTTGTTAAGCGTGAGAATAACCAAGCAATTAATTTTGCAGGCGATGATATGGGCAAAGATAAAGTTATGTTTATCGTGTTGCTCTATATAGTTATGGCAGTGCTTGCCTTTGTGTTTGCCGTAATCGTTTCAAATACTATTGAGCAGGAAGCAAACGTCATCGGTACGCTGAGAGCGTCAGGATATACAAAGGCTGAAATACTTAGGCATTATCTTGCAATGCCTGTTATAGTAACGCTTATATCAGCAGTAATAGGTAATATTCTGGGATATACATATTTTAAATATATAATGGCTGATTTGTATAGAGGAAGTTATTCTCTTCCTGATTATAGAACAGTCTGGAGTGCAGAGGCGTTTATTCTTACAACAGTTTCACCAATCATAATAATGCTTGTGGTAAATATTATTATGATTGTTAGAAAGCTGTCGCTTTCACCGCTGAAATTTCTTAGACGTGATTTGAAGAAAAAACAGCGTAAAAAAGCAGTAAGGCTTCCGAAATGGAGCTTTATGACACGCTTCAGAACAAGAATTATAATGCAGAATATTCCTACATATATCGTACTCTTTGTCGGAATATTACTTGCAAACTTTCTGTTGTTCTTTGGTCTTTGCTTCAGCCCGCTTCTTGATAATTTTAAAGATGAAGTTAAAAACAGTATGTTTGCCGAGCATCAGTATGTTCTGAAATCGCCGGTTGAAACTATAAATGAGAATGCAGAAAAGTATTCCGTTACTTCTCTCATTTACGGAAAATATGACGAAGAGGTTTCAGTTTATGGTGTTGAGGAAAACAGTAAGTATATTGATAATATTTACTTGCCCCAAAATGAGAAAAAAGCTGTGATTTCAAATGCCTATGCAGATAAATTCGGCATTAGAAAAGGTGATGAAATCATCCTTAAAGATAAATATTCGAAAGACGACTATACCTTCATAGTGGACGGAGTATATAAATATCCATCAACCATTGCAATATTTATAAATAGAGCTAACTTCAATGCTGTGTTTGATAAAGACGAAGATTATTATATAGGTTATTTGTCTAATGAAAAGCTGGAGGATATAGATACAGGCTTTATTTCTACTGAAATTGTCCAGCACGACCTAACTCTTATGTCAGATCAGCTTGAGGATTCTATGGGTAATGTGTTCATGATGTTTGGTGGCTTTTCGGCATTACTTTTTGTAATGATGATATATCTGCTTTCAAAAATTGTCCTTGAGAAAAATGCAGCGTCAATTTCAATGACAAAGATTCTCGGGTACAGCAATGGAGAGGTCGGAAAGCTGTATATTGTGTCAACTGCATTTGTAACGTTAATCTCGATTATTTTAAGTTTGCCGATATGCTATTACGGCGTTTGGGCAATATGGAAACCAATGCTTCAAAGCTTTACTGGCTGGCTGCCATATTATATCTCTCCTTATATATATCCGAAAATGATAATAAGCGGAGTTGTTTGCTTTGCTTTGGTAAGTCTTTTAAATTTCAGAAAGATAAAGAAAATACCAATGGACGAAGCCTTAAAAAATGCAGAATAATATATTTTTACTTTATGTGAATCATTGTTGCAATAGAATTGTGGTTATGGTATAATTGCTATAAAGCAAAGCTTTGTAGCAGCGAGTAAGAGAGAATTTTTGGTATAATACCCTCAGTGGCTGCTAAATGCTGCCGCTGAGATTTTTTATTGATTAAAAGCCTGCGAAATGCCTTATAAGTGTTTATAGGAGCAGCTGCAAAGCGGCTTAAAATAAGGCTGTTTAACATATTTCCTTATTTTACTTCATAACACCTTACAGCGTTGTTTTGGAAATGCGGGTACCATAGGCACCAAGAACCTATGTAGAATATCGCTGAAAAATCACTTCTTTTCCATTCCGTTCCCGTATTTCGGAGTAACTTTTGGAACAGCAAGCATAGGAAGAGGGTACCATCTTCCGAAAAATCGCTTGTTGGGAAATTTCCCAAACCCTCTTTGTATTTTCGCAAATGGCTATCCGTGCGAGGTATACAAAATGAAGTGGAAAAATGAAACTGATTATGGTATAATTTAATTATAAAAAGTAACTTATATAAGGAGGATGTCCATCCATGTTAAAACTAACACATGATAATTTTCTTAAAGCAAGGGACTATATATTCATTCACTCGGATGATATAAACCGCGCATGGTTTATATACAACTTTGAGGATAAAAATACTGATAAATTTATGAAGGTATTGTCTAAATATCAGTATGAGAATGGCGGATTCGGTGGGCTTTTTTATGAATTTGATTATCAAGGTCCATGCTTGAAAAGTACCGAGATTGCCATAAAATATATATTTGCTCTTAAAGAAAAACCTTCTGCATATCATCCGGTTATTCAAAATATGATGAAATATATATTAGAACGTTACCACCCGGAAATTGGTAATTGGGGCGATGTTGCAGAACCAGAGGTCAATGACGGAGTTTATTGTTGTTGGACTCGGTATAGAGGAGATGCTATAACTCCGATTGAAAATGAAGATGAACGAATAAAACTATACGACGCGAACGAAAAAGTTTGCTTTGCGGCATTTGTTGCGTATTATTCCGAGCTTGTACCGGATGAATTGTATTTGGATATTGTTAAATATCCGATACAGCATATTTTACGGTATTGGGATATAAATTCGCCGATTTATAATAAAAATATTTTTGATGATGGCACTCCTTACAATTTCGAGTATTTTCAATGGTTTGTACCATGCTTGAAAGATAAGAAGATAGCGAATAAATTAACTTCTATTTTGTGTCAAAACCCTACTGCTTTTATGGAGCTTGACTATACCAAATCGGATAATGACTATGTGCATTTGCCATGTGATGCAATAAATTCCCCGGATAACATTATATATTCCACAGTAAAAAAATTAGTAGATGATTCATTGGAATATCGCATAAAACAACAAAGCGATGACGGTAGATGGCCATTAGGGTGGTCGTTTGGTGAAGATGACGGATTATGCAAACTGCAAGTCTTATATGAAGCATATCTCACTCTCGGGATGTTAGTAAAATTAGAACGATTTGGAAGAATTGAAAAATAGCTGGTCTTTGCAAAATGGCATATAACGCACAAGGAGTAGCAGAGCTAACGTCCACATCAATGGTAAGATGAACGGGCTGCACCCGCCATTGACCGTGCCGTATGTCCCTGCTCATCAGATAATCAAGAGGATGAAAGCAACGAGTGCTTTCGCTCTCATTGAACAATGGGGAGTGTGTAACTTGGTAGAGCTTTTTGGAGCGTGTGTTTATGTGGCTTTACAGGCAGAGAAACACCAACGGCAGAGTTTTTATATTCATAGCTCTAAAAATGGCGTTTAACTGCGTAACAAATTGAACAAACCTCTAATCCTAAACCCATTCCACTATTTTTTATTATATTTTTGTATGAACGGAGTTTTATTATGGCGAAAGTTAAAAGCGTGTATGTGTGTAACC
>CAMWVM010000082.1 GCA_947177715.1 uncultured Ruminococcus sp. | reverse complement strand
AGAGGCGGGGGATATAAGTCGTTGTTATAATCTGAAAGCTTATATTTTATTTATTTTTCCTTTTGAAAATTCCAAGTATTCTTGCAAGAATCCCCTTTTTCTCTTTTCTATCATTTCCTGTGGAATCCGGCTTAGGAGCATTTTCATATGCCTCGTCAAAGAATCTCTTCTGTGCGTCAATAGGCAAACCCTCTGTAGGAACCCACTTGTATGTTCCATCTGAGTGCTGTTCTCTTGCCTTTACATTGTCCGAAAGCTGTGTGTTAAAATAGTCAATTATCCTCTTTCTGATGCTTTCATCTAAAATCGGTGCTGCAACCTCAACTCGCCTCATAGTGTTTCGTGTCATATAATCAGCGGAAGATATGTAAACCTTTTGCCGTTCTCCCATTCCGAAAATATATATTCTCGCATGCTCAAGATACCGACCCACAATGGAAACAATACGAACATTATCCGTCTTTCCCTTAATGCCTGCTACAAGACACGAAATGCCCCTAATAACAAGCTCAACCTTAACACCGGCCTGTGAGCATTCAATTATTTTGTCAATAAGCACTTTATCAGTAAGAGAGTTAAGCTTAGCGCCAACATATGCCTCTCCTCCTGCCTTGGCGATGGCAATTTCTTTGTCCATCATTTCAACTATCTTGTTCTGTAAACACTTGGGCGCAACAAGAAGCTGTTTGCTGTCTTCAACAAGTTCACCAATAGCAAGTGAGTTAAATACATTCACTGCGTCATGAGCAATTTCTTCATTTGCCGTCATAAGACATAGATCCGTGTAAAGCTCCGCAGTCTTTTCATTATAATTTCCCGTGCCAACCTGTACAGTGTATTTTACCGACTTGCCCACTTTTCTTGTAATAAGACACAGCTTTGAGTGAACTTTCAGCCCCTGCGGACCATACATAACATTACAGCCGGAATCCTCAAGGAGCTTAGACCAGCCGATATTGTTTTCCTCGTCAAATCTCGCCCTAAGCTCTACAAGTACAAGAACATCCTTGCCGTTTTCTGCGGCTGCACATAACGCCTTAATTACCTTAGAATTCTTGGCAACACGATAAAGCGTCATCTTAATGGAAACAACCGTCGGATCAGCCGCCGCCTCTTCCAATAATCGTATAAACGGCTTCATTGATTCGTATGGATATGATAAAAAAATATCACCATTATCAATCTGAGAAATCATTGGTACGTTTTCCATAACAGCAGGTGACATTTGCGGCTGCTGCGGATTAAAGAATAGGTGCTTTTTGTTCTCCGCCTTTTTGAATATGGGGAAAACAAAGCTAAAATCAAGAGGAGCCTTTTCAATAAATACCTGCTTTTTAGTCAACTCAAGCCTTGCACATAATTCAGCACAGGTTAAATCAGAAAGATTCTTTGAAAGCTGAAGCCTTACCGGACAAAGTCGTTTTCTCTTGTTAATAAGAACCGACATGTTCTGTCTGAAGTCAAGCTCGTCATCAAAGCTTTCCTCAATATTAATGTCAGCGTTTCGGGTTATTCTCATTAACGCTTTTTCTTCAAACTTATATTTGTCAAAAGCCTTGTCTGCAAAATGCAGAATCAATTCCTCCGCTAAAACAAAGCTAATCTCATCCTCATTCTGAGCAGGAAGAAAAATTACACGCTCAAATTTCTCTCCGCAGCTTATAAGTCCTAACTTTACCCCCGATTTTGAATTAAGCTTTCCTACAGCGTAGATTTCTTTATTATTAAGAAAGGGAAATGGGTGACGTTTATCAACCACAACAGCGTTCAAAAAAGGCTTTATCTCATAAGCATAATATGACTCTAAGAATTCTGTTTCCGGTTTTGACAGACTCTTTATTTGCTTATGATAAACCTTGTTAAGGGAAAGTTCTTTCAAAAGTGCGGAATATGTCTTGTCTTTCTTTTCATTTAGCTCTCTTATCTTGGAATAAATAGCAGAAAGCTGTTCAGAAGGACGCATTTTGGTTTTTCCGTCCTTTTGATTATCATCAACAAGCGACTGGTCAATAAGAGAACCCACTCTTACCATAAAAAACTCGTCAAGATTGCTTTCAAAAATAGATTCAAATAAAAGCCTTTCCATAAGCGGAACATTATTGTCCCTTGCTTCTTCCAGCACTCTGACATTAAATTTCAGCCATGAAAGCTCTCGGTTGTCATAAACCTTTTTCCCCATGAAAACTATCTCCCTTATGAGAATTATCGTTACTTTTATTATATTATATATGTTGTGTCAAGTCAATAAAATTCAAGTAAAACCGCAAATTAAAAGTATTAAAAAAATTTATTTTTCACTCCATTCAAGCGAACGCTCAACCGCCTTTTTCCAACCCCTTATAAGCCTTTCTCTTTGGTCGTTTTCCATAGACGGAGCAAATTCGGTAAAATGATTTGAAATGCTTTTTATCTCGTCAGTGTTTTTCCAGAAACCGCATCCAAGTCCTGCAAGAAATGCTGCTCCTATTGCAGTTGATTCAACATTTGACGGACGCACCACTGTTCTTCCCAAAATATCAGCCTGAAACTGCATAAGGAAGTTATTCTGTGCTCCGCCGCCGTCAACCTTTATGGAATTTAGCGTACCTGTATCCGCCTCCATTGCCGTTAGAACGTCTAAAGTCTGATATGCCATAGCTTCCAGCGCCGCCCTGACGATATGCTTTTTATTTACCCCTCGTGTCAGTCCTGAAATCGAACCCCTTGCGGCAGGGTCCCAATATGGTGCACCAAGTCCCACAAAAGCGGGAACGATATAGACTCCGCTGGTATCGGGAACACTAAGTGCGATTTCCTCGGTTTCTGCGGCGGTAGATATAATTTCAAGCTCATCCCTCAGCCATTTTATTACCGCTCCTGAAATAAAAACGGAGCCTTCCAAAGCATAGCAAACCTTATTATTAATGCCCCATGCTATTGTTGTCAGCAGACCGTTTTGTGATGTTACAGGATTTTCTCCCGTATTCATCAGCAGGAAACCGCCTGTACCGTAAGTGTTTTTTACGTCACCCTTTGAAAAACAGCACTGCCCGAAAAGCGCCGACTGCTGATCTCCTGCACAGCCTGTAATAGGAATTTCCGCACCAAAAATGCTTTCATTGCACATTCCCATTAATCCGCTTGACTGCACCGCTTTAGGCAGGATATTTGCAGGTATATCCAAAAGTCCAAGTATTTCCTTATCCCAAGTAAGAGTATGTATATTAAAAAGCATGGTTCTTGATGCATTAGAATAGTCGGTGCAATGTACTTTCCCGCCAGTCAGATTCCAAATAAGCCAGCTATCGATCGTTCCAAACAATATATCACCGTTTTGAGCCGCTTCTCTTACGCCAGCAACGTTATCCAAAATCCACTTGATTTTGGTTGCCGAAAAATAAGGGTCTATCAGAAGACCTGTTTTATTCAGAAAAAACTTCTCCAATCCCTGACTTATATACTCCTCGCAAATTGGTGCGGTTCTTCTGCACTGCCACACTATTGCATTATACACAGGTTTTCCGGTATGCTTATTCCACACAACTGTAGTTTCACGCTGATTTGTAATGCCAATTCCAGCGATTTCCTTAGGTGAAATACCTGCGTTTTCAATAACATCCTTACAGACCTGAAGCTGAGTTTCAAGAATTTCCTCGGGATTTTGTTCTACCCAGCCATCCTCACTGAAAATCTGCGTAAATTCACGCTGTTCACAGCCTACGGCTTCACCTTTTTTATTAAAAAGCAAGGCTCTTGATGAAGTTGTTCCCTGATCAAGGGAAAGAATATAGTTTATTCCCATATAGGCGCCTCCTCAGCTTATTATTAACGACTGTTTCTAAGTTTATGATAGTCCAAAAAACGTCTTTTGTCAACTTATGAATTTTTTCGTATTTTTGCGTATTTTTAAGCAAAAAACTATGAAACAAGCTAACAATTTATATGTTTTCATTTATTTTGTTTAATTTTATTCTGAAAAACAAAAAAACTGTATCGCAAAGCAGCTTTAAACATTTTGTAAACATTTTATGTTTGATTGGAGTTTCCTTGACTTGGAATAAAAATTATGATATGATAATTAAGCCGCATGCTGTCGGTTAGGGATAAGCTATGCCCTTTTGGACATACACCGAAAAGCAGCGAGTTTATGAAAAAGGCAGGTGCATTTGAAGATGTACGCAGTAATTGAAACAGGCGGAAAGCAGTATCAGGTTAATGAAGGCGATGTTGTTTTCATTGAAAAGCTTAACGCAGCAGCTGATGAAACTGTTACTTTTGACAAGGTTATGGTTGTTGAAAAGGACGGCAGTGTAAACGTTGGCGCTCCATATGTTGAGGGTGCAACAGTATCAGCTAAGGTTCTCAAGAACGGCAAGGCTAAGAAGATCACAGTTTTCACTTATAAGCCAAAGAAGGGCGAAAAGAGAAAAATGGGTCACAGACAGCCTTACACTCAGGTTAAAATCGAAGCTATCAACGCATAATAATGATAACTGCGGATTTTTACAAAAGTAAACAAGATAAGCTGCTGGGGTTCCAAGTTACGGGACATGCAGGTTACGGTGAGTTCGGACAGGATGTTGCTTGTGCGAGCGTATCATCGGCTGTAATGATGGCGGCAAACACAATTACCGAGGCCTTTAAGGTTGACGCAAAAGTAGTTGTTGATGAAAACGATATTTTGTTGAAGCTTGTATCTGATGAAAACGAATACGGCGACAAGGTTCTTTTGGGACTTTTAACGCATATGTATTTTCTTTCTGACGAGTTTACAGGCTGTATTAGAGTAAAGGTTATAGAAGTATAGCCTTTGCTTATAGGATTACATGACGGAGGTGTAATTATAATGATTAGAATTTCTATGCAGTTTTTTGCTCATAAAAAGGGAATGGGTTCTACAAAGAACGGACGTGATTCCGAAGCAAAAAGACTTGGTGTAAAGAGAGCTGACGGTCAGTTTGTTCTTTCAGGCAACATTCTTGTTCGCCAGAGAGGAACTCACATTCATCCGGGCGAGAACGTAGGCCGTGGTTCTGACGACACATTGTTTGCTATGGCAGACGGCGTTGTAAGATTTGAAAGAATGGGAAGAGACCGCAAAAAGGTTTCTGTATACCCACAGGCTTAATTTTTGAGCATACAAACCCTGAGCCATGGGCTTAGGGTTTTATTATTAGCTTATGTTCAGAGAAAGTCAGAAAATATAACAACGACTTATGTCCCCCGCCTCTAAGGCGGCGGACATCTTGCCTGAGTTATAGATCACGGAAAACACCTAAGAATTACAGCAGTTTGGTTAGAAAGGAATGGTCACGGAAATGTTTGTTGATCAGGCGAGTATTTATATAAAAGCTGGTGACGGAGGGGACGGATGCGTTTCCTTTCACCGTGAAAAATATATAGCCTCGGGCGGTCCCGACGGAGGGGACGGCGGCAAAGGCGGAGACATTGTTTTTAAAGTTGACGACAATATTTCTAATCTTATTGACTTCAGATATAAAAGAAAATATATTGCAGACAAAGGACAGAACGGTTCATCAAAAAACTGTACAGGCAGAAACGCTCCTGATTTGGTAATTAACGTGCCAAGGGGTACAGTTGTGAGGGAAACAGAAAGCGGAAGAATCCTTGCCGACCTTTCCGGCAGTGAGCCTGTTGTTATATGCAAAGGCGGCAAAGGCGGAAGAGGCAACGCACATTTTGCTACTCCCACAAGGCAGATCCCACGATTTGCAAAGCCGGGTTTCAGAGGCGATGAATACAATGTAACCCTTGAACTTAAGCTTATTGCAGATGTAGGTTTGGTTGGCTTTCCTAATGTGGGAAAATCCACGCTTATATCTGTGGTTTCTGCCGCAAAACCTAAAATTGCAAATTATCATTTTACCACCTTGACTCCTGTTTTGGGGGTTGTTAAAATAGAAGACGGAAAGTCTTTTGTTATGGCGGATATTCCCGGACTTATTGAGGGTGCAAGCGAAGGAATCGGACTTGGACACGAATTCTTACGTCATGTGGAAAGATGCAGGCTTATTGTTCATGTAATTGATGTTTCAGGCATTGAAGGCAGAAATCCTATTGATGATTTTGAAGCTATTAACAAAGAACTTGCAAACTTTTCCGAAGAGCTTGCCGAAGCTCCGCAGATTGTTGCTGCAAACAAATCTGATATGGCTACAGCTGAACAGATTGCTGAATTTCGCAAATATATTGAGGACAAGGGCTTGATGTTCTTTGAAATTTCTGCGGCAACAACGGTTGGCACGCAGGAATTGGTTTACGGAATATGGGACAAGCTGAAAGACCTTCCTCCAGTAAAAGAATTTGAGGCACAGCCTCTTACTCAGCAGGAACTGGATGAAAAGCTGCTTACAAACAGAGATTTCAATGTTACTGTAGAAGATGGTATTTATTTCGTAGAAGCAGACTGGCTTTGGGACATACTAAGGTCAGTTAATATGGACGATTATTCATCGCTCCAATACTTCCAGCGTGTACTTCGCAGCAGCGGTATAATTGACAAGCTGGAGGAAATGGGTATCAACGAAGGAGACACTGTTTCCATATTTGATTTTGAATTTGATTATATCAGATAAATTCAAGAAGGATAATACAATCTTAAAATGAAATTAAATTTAAGCGAAAGACAAAAATCATAACGATTATGGTGAAATTATGGACAGACGAGAAGCAAAGCAATATTCACCCTTGACTTTAGCTTTTATGGGTGACTCAGTTTATGAACAGCTTGTCAGAAAAAGACTGATATTATCGGCTAACAGACCTGTGAACGCACTGCACAAGCTGACCACACAGAGGGTATGTGCTGAATATCAGGCAGCGGCAGTTAATATGCTGCTTGAAAAAGAATTACTTTCCGAGGAAGAGCAGGACATTTTAAGGCGTGGAAGAAATTCAAGCGGAGTTTCCGCACCGAAGCACTCTACGGTCGGTCTCTTATACATATCTCCGAGCCCACGAGACTCCTGAGCATCT
>CAMWVM010000081.1 GCA_947177715.1 uncultured Ruminococcus sp. | reverse complement strand
GGGTACATCTCATGCTCCAACTGAATCTATTGTTGCTGCTTTCAAGGATACGGAATATGATACAGGTCTTGACCTTGTTAAACTTACTGAGATAAGAGAGTATTTCATGCAGCTTCGTCAGAAATATATTGACAGCGGCTTGCTTGATCCTAAAATGCTGGCAACTGACGCAAATGCTCTTATTTATCAGGTTCCTGGCGGAATGCTTTCAAATCTTCTTTCACAGCTTAAACAGGCTGGAAAGGCTGATCAGCTTAATGAAGTTTTACAGGAAGTTCCAAGAGTTCGTAAGGATTCAGGTTTCCCGCCGCTTGTTACTCCTACTTCACAGATTGTCGGTACTCAGGCTGTGTTTAATGTAATCATGGGAGAAAGATATAAGACAGTTACCAAAGAATTTAAGGGACTTGTTAAAGGCGAATATGGTAAAACACCAGTTACTATAGATCCTGAGTTCCAGAAAAAAATCCTTGGTGCAGAAGAACCGATTACTTGCCGTCCTGCTGATCTTCTTAAGCCTGAACTTGAAGATATGAAGAAGGAATGTGCTGAGTGGACAGAGCAGGAGGAAGATGTTCTCACATATGCAATGTTCCCAAAGGTTGCGCCTAAGTTCTTTGAACAGAGAAGGAATAAGCTTTATGGTGTGGACGGAAAACATTCCGACGCTGAAAATAGAGTTCATCCGGTATAATTAAATTCATATATTGAAGAGCTTACATTAGCCTGTAAGCTCTTTGTTTTCTTATTTAGTGATATACTATTATTAGTTTAAAAGAGAATTATTTGAAAATAGGGATTGAAAAAATAAAATGAAATATGTTTACAAAATAATAAATACCGGAGCTATGGTCTTATTTTTTTTCGTAGTCATATGTGCAGTGGCAGAATTATTTTTTTCTTTTGATGAATATTTTAAATTTACATTGTTGTCCGTTATACTAACTGTAGCAATAGCTTTAGTTGTTTGTTATTTTCTGTATAAAGCTGAAAAAGTTTTAGAAGATAAAGAAATACTATGTAAAAGGTTACTGTATTTGATGCCGATTATTCTGCTGATATTTCAGGTAGCTTATGCTCTTTCCGTTGATTTTGTGCCAAAAAATGATTTGAGTTATATATGTAAAGGCGCAGAAAACTATATTAAATATGGGGTGGAAAACATTAATATGGGTTTGCCACAACATCATCAGGAGTATTTTTATGTGTATCCTAATAATCATATGTTATTTCTGATTATTTTAGGATTATATAAAATATCATATGTATTTACAGGAGAAATTTCTAATATTCTGCCTATTGTGCTGAATATTGTTTCATTAAATATTTCATATATTTTTATGATTGCAGCGGCAAATATGATTTATAGTCCTGCAAAAACATGTATTTGCGCTTTGAGAGGTCTTATGTTTACACCGCTCATTACATTTGCAACAATCTTTTATACTGACTCATTGGCAATGCCTTTTGTATCAGCTGGTATATATTTGTATATAAAAATCCGAAAAGAAAAAAGTTGCAGAAAATGTGTTTTGCTTCTGACTATTTGCGGAATTATACTTGCGTTGGGATATAAAATCAAAGGAAGTGTTATAATCCTGTTAGCAGCATTTATTGTTGATATTTTATTGCAAAGGTATTCTTTGAAAACAATAATAACAAGAATATTTATAATTATCACAATATTTGCGCTTTTTGTCTGTGTTTTAAATGCTGTTTCACTAAAGGTATTTAAAACAACTAAAGAAGAAATTCGTAAGTACGAATTTCCTAAAATTCATTGGATTATGATGAGTGCAGATGATAAAGGTGGCTATAAAAAAGAGGATTTTTTGTATACTAAAAGTTTCGATGGATACGACAATAAGGTATGTGCAGACTTAGAAAGACTAAAAGAAAAAATAGAAAAACAGGGTGCATCCGGCTTTGCTTTACATATGTTTAAAAAAATAGGATATACATGGCATGACGGTACATATATGGCTCCGTATTACAATAGAGATAATGAATTTATGAATAGCAATACATTTTTGCTAATAGTCAGTATATTACATTTCTCAATTTTGTTTAAAGTTGCTAAAGGTTTCTTTGATAGTAAAAAAGCTTGTGATGAAACTGTTTCTGAAACATTATTTTTAAAAATTGGTCTTGTCGGGTTGACAGTATTTTTGATGATATGGGAAACAAGATGTAGATATCTTATAAGCTTCATGGCTATATTTGCTCTAATCTGATTAATAGATTGTTAGTAAACGACAAAATATGGTGAAATTATTATAGCATATTATTGGAGGAAACATAATGAACAAAAAAGAAATAGCAGAAATAAAGAAGAACTTTTCCGATGACTGCGGATTTTTCACAATGAACCATGTGGTATCTGCTTTTGTGGATTCAGAGAAAAATATAAAGTGTAAAACCAATAGACTGTATAACACCTTGCCTGCTGAGGAATCAGAACTTATCATGATAATTTTAAAGAAAGTCCTCAGCGGTCAGATAGGTAAAAATCTGTTGGAATATCACTTTCCGAAAGATGCCTATCAAGAGGACGGTTCACAGAAGTTTTTGTATGATGTGCTTCAGAGTAGGTTTACTGATGATGAAATTGTCGATAGTTTTTTGAATACTGTCGTTGAGAAAATGGAGTATGTTTCAACTTATGCGATATTCGCAGCACATTGTACATACAGCGTATTGAAAAAGAATAAGAATGATGATTTTGAAGATGATACAGAGTTGGATTACAATTTCATTATTACAGCAGTTTGTCCTGTAAATCTCCGCATAGACGGTCTTGTATACAACGAGGAATCAAATGAAATTGAAAAGAAAGCCAACAGCGACAGAATCGTTGAGCTGCCGTCAGACGGATTCCTTTTCCCGGTATTTTCAGACCGTTCACCTGATGTTAATGGCGTAATGTATTACACTAAGAATGCAAAGAAGCCTAATACCTCAATAGTTGATGATCTTCTTGGCTGTGAGTTTGTAATGTCGTGTCAGTCGGAAAAAGCAACATTCCAATCAATTCTTAATAACGTGGTTGCTGATGAGTTGGACTACTCAATGATAACAACGGTAAATGAAAAAATACAGGAAATCGTAGATCAGAACAGCCATGAAACAGAGATACCGACTATAGACAAAAGCAAGCTGTCATCTATTTTGTGGGAATCAGGCGTAAGTCAGGAAAAGCTGGAGCATTTACCGAAGGTGTATGAAACAGCTATGGGGGATAAATCGCTTACTGCAGTAAATTTGATTGATAGAAAGACAGTGCTTTCAGTTCCGAGCATTACAGTGAATATTACAAAGGACGGTGTAAATAAAGTAAGAACTGAAGTGATAGACGGGAAAAAGTGTTTAATAATTGACCTTGACGATCCGGAAATATCGGTAAATGGAATTTCGGCAACAATAGAATAGCATATAAAAAACGGCTTTTAAAAGCCGTTTTTTATATGCTGTAAAATTTGAATTCTCCGTTTTCCATAATAAGATAGCTGTTGTCTGAATTCTCTTTCGGTATAGAAACTGAACCTGGATTAATATATGTGTATGTTCCCATATCTTTGATTATTGGTATATGAGTGTGCCCGTGTAATAATATATCTCCAGTATTTAATGGAGGTAGATTATCACAGTTGTAAGTATGACCATGCGTTGCAAATATAGTTTTACTGTCGGTATAAATTAAAGCATAGTCTGCAAGAATAGGAAAGTCAAGCATCATCTGATCTACTTCACTGTCGCAATTTCCTCTTACACATATGATTTTGTTTTTTATCTTATTGAGCATGACTGCTACTTCTTTTGGAGAATAGTCACGAGGAAGTTCATTTCTTGGACCATGATATAAAATATCTCCTAAAAGTATTAGTTTTTCTGCGTGGTGCTCTTTAAAAGCTTCAGTCATTTTTTTGCAGTAATATGCCGAGCCGTGTATGTCAGAAGCAATCATTAGTTTCATTTTAAATCTCCTTCTTTGCATTTTTTATTTTTATTATTGTTATTACAAAAACAATAATAACGACAATTCCTATACCAATGAAACAAATAATAGTGCTTTTTTCAGAATTCTTTTGACTTATACTGCTGCTTTGCACGGCTTCTTTTGTTTTTTCAGCAAGATATGTGTATCTCTCTGTTCTAATTGTTTTATCCACGCATTGGGCAATAACATCATGCCCTTGTTGATTCGGATGAATATCCATAAGGTTTATTCTTGTGAGCTCATTTCCTTTTCCATAAAACTGGGAGTATACATCGGCAACAATATATTGTGAATCAGAATCATTTTTGTGTAGTTCGATATATGAATTTAAAGTTTTTATCTTACCTGCAATAAATTCTTTGACTTGTTCCTGATCAAACTGGTCAAATGGATTGTATAAAGTCTGAATTATTAATGTACCATTAGTTTTTTCTTTGATGCATTTTGCAATTTGTGCTAAATTAGAATTAAATTCAGATAGATTATCATCAATTCTTGAACCTAATGATGTAACAGACTTAATTATTTGAGTAATGTCAAAGTTGCTTTGCTGGTTGTCAGCATAGCTGTCATTAAAATTGATATGCAGGTCATTGGCAATAAAATCCCAAAGAACAGTCAACAGGTCATTACCACCTATAGATATAATTACAGCATCTGCGTTTTTTAAATCTAAATCATAAATGCCATCGTTCAGACCTTTTAAAAGTTCACTTGAAGTTTGACCGTCAATTGCTGAATTTTTCATTGAAGTTTCACACTTACCCGTAAGCTCTTTTGCGTATTCATCTGCAAGAATATTTGCATAAGAGGTACAGTTTTCTTTGCCGTTGTTATATCCTTCAAGTCCATAGCCGGTAGCAATAGAATCTCCTAAAAACAATATATTAGGAGGAGTATCTGTCTTAATTTCCTCATAATCAGTTTTTGCCATAGCGTTTGAAGAGAAAATTGTTAGAATTAAAATAAAGGTAAAAAAGAAGGATAACATTTTTCTCAAATTTATCACTCTCCCAAAATTATTATTTAAAATAAAAAGAAGGGCAGAAAGTTAAATTACTTTCTGCCAAATTGTTTATGCTTGCAGATAAGCTTTTACAAGCTCCTGTAAAAGTTCATCTCGGTCAATGTGACGAATTAAGCTTCGTGCGTTATTGTATGTTGTTATGTAAGTAGGGTCTTCTGAGAGAATGTAACCTACTATTTGATTGATGGGATTGTAGCCCTTTTCTTTTAAAGCGTCATAAATTATCGTTAAATTCCTTTTCAGCTCACTGTCCTTATCACGTGCAACTGAAAATTCCATAGTCTGTTCGTGCATAAAGCTCAACTCCCTTACATAGATTCTTTTAAAACTACTGTATACATATTATAACCTATAAATTAAAAAATAACAAGTCTTTTTGTGAAGTTTATTGAAGTTGCATAAACTTATTGAATGATTTTTTACATTCTGAGATTAATATCCATTTCTGAAAGCGCTTTTAAAGCCTTGTCCATAGCCTTGTCGGCCTGTTCGTCAGTAAGAGTACCGTCATGTGATCTCATTGAAATTGAGTAAGAAACTGACTTCTTACCTTCTTCAATCTGTTTTCCTTTGTAAACGTCGAAAAGTGTAATTTTTTCAAGGATTCCGCCTACTGCCTTTTTAATTGTCTTTTCTATCTGTGCAACAGGAACCGAATCGTCACATACAACAGATATATCTCTTGTTGTAGCAGGGAACTTTGGAAGTGGCTTATAAGTTTTCTCAGAATTTGATTTCTCCATCAGTTCAGGAATATTAATTTTAGCGGCATAAGCTCTTGTTCCGATTGAGTAGTTCTCCAATACATCTGGATGAACCTCGCCAAAAATACCGATTTCTTCACCGTCAATCTTTATAACAGCAGATCTTCCCGGGTGGAATGCCGATACTTCATCAAAACAGCATCCTGTTTCTGCACGCTCAATATCATATTCGTCAATTCCTGCCTTGTCAAGAATTCCTTCAATGATTCCTTTAAGTGAATAGAAATCAAAGCTGTTGTCAGTGTTGTACATACCTATTCCCAGTCTTAGCGGCTCAACAGGAAGTATCTCACCGTCAACAGGAATATATTCGTTTCCAAGTTCAAATATAGCACATTCAGCGTTTCTGAAATTATAGTTTCTCGCAAGTACTTCAAAAATTGAAGGCAAAATTGTTGTTCTCATAACACTTGTATCTTCACCAAGTGGATTGGTAATAGTTACTGTGTTTCTGAGTTTGGAATCCTGAGGAAGATTAATCTTGTCAAAATATTTTGGTGAGATAAATGAAAATGTTGAAATTTCATTTACACCCATGGATAACATAGCATTCTTTATTTTCTTTTCAAACTTCTGCTTAGGTGTTCTCTGTGCCTGAGCTACTCCACTGATTATTGTGTTAGGAATATTGTTGTAACCGTAAATTCTTGCAACTTCTTCAGCGATATCAGCTTTGCATTCAATATCTATTCTGAAATAAGGTGAAATAACCATGCCATCCTTAATCTCAAATCCAAGACGATTAAGATATTCAATCATTTCACTTTCAGGAATATCAGTTCCAAGGAAGTTATTTATCCATTCAGAATCAAATTCAACACGTTTGTGTTCTTTGTCACAGTAGTCAGCATCAATAAATGTTTTAACTACATCACCGGCGTCAAGCTCTTCAACAAGCTGGAATGCTCTCATAAGAGCATCGTATGTGTTGTTAGGGTTAAGACCCTTCTCATATCTCGAAGAAGCCTCTGTTCTCATACCAAGCTTTTTAGCAGTTGTTCTGACAGAAGCGCCGTCAAAGCAAGCAGATTCAAATACAACAGTTGTGGTATCATCCATGATACCGCTGAATTCACCGCCCATAACACCAGCAACAGCTACAGGCTTATTAGCGTCAGCAATTACAAGTATTTCTTCTGAAAGCTCACGCTCAACACCGTCAAGGGTAGTGATTTTTTCCTGTGGTTTAGCATTTCTGATAACGATAGAAGCTCCGTCAACATAACGCAGTTCAAAAG
>CAMWVM010000080.1 GCA_947177715.1 uncultured Ruminococcus sp. | reverse complement strand
TCGCCCCGTCATTCAACAAACGACTGGGCGTTAGCCCCTTAGGGTTTCAGTGGGGAATTGCCCCGACCGAGGACTACTTGTCCTCAAGAGCCTTTAAAGCCTTGATTTCATCCTTGTCAACCCTGATAACTGCGTCCTTGATAACCTCAACATCTTTTTTATCAACCGTAGCAACAGCGTCTGTCTTGTCCATTTTCACCCTGAGCTTGCCGGTAAGCAGATTTACATCTTCAACAATTCCTCTGCCGTCCGCAGTCTTGACTACAGCGCCAACCTTAGGAGTAACCTTTAAAAGCTCCTCATAGCTTTCCTGTTCATATTTTAAACAACACATAAGTCTTCCGCAGGTTCCCGAAATCTTTGTCGGATTAAGGGAAAGAGATTGTTCCTTAGCCATTTTAATAGAAACCGGCTGGAATTCACCCAAAAATCTTGAACAGCAAAACGGCTGACCGCATATTCCAAGGCCGCCTAACTTTTTAGCTTCATCTCTAACTCCAATCTGCCTCAGTTCAATTCTCGTACGGAATACTGCCGCCAGATCCTTGACAAGCTCCCTGAAATCCACCCTGTTCTCAGCAGTAAAGTAAAAGAGCATTTTGTTGTTATCAAATGTGCATTCAACATCAATGAGGTTCATCTTAAGACCATGCTTTTTAATCTTTTCTTCACAGATTTTAAAAGCGTCCTGCTCTTTTTTCTTATTCTTTTCAATAACGTCAAAATCCTGATTTGTAGCTATCCTTATAACTGGCTTTATAGGAGCGGTAAACTCATTTTCATCAATCTCCCTATCCACAATAACTACCTCGCCGCATTCAATTCCTCTGGCTGTTTCAACAATAACGCTGTCTTCAAGTTTAATGTCAAGTCCATTGGGTTCAAAGTAATATATCTTTCCTATGCTTTTAAATCTTACTCCTATTATTTTAACCATAAATATGTTTTCCTTTCATAAAAAGCGTAAATTTATCTAAAAAATCTTGCCGCAAGACTATTCATCGCCAGCGTAAGATTTGCATTTGCATCAATTCTGTTAATGTAATCTCCCAAAAGTTCACATATCCCCCGACATCCGTCAATATTGAACCTTCCGGCAAGCTTTGCCGACATTTCCGGCATACACCCCACCGTCTTATCAAAACCAAGCCTTAAAATTAAAGCGTCCCTGAACGCCTCTTGTAGCAATTCAATCACCCTGCGAAATATTGCCTTCTTACCGTCTGCTGCAAAAAAAGCCTTTAAAAGTTCATATTCGCTTCCTTTGCAAATAGCTTCAGCGCCAAGCTTTGCAATGTCCATCGCTAAAGCTACAGACTTGTCTTCAAGATATTCAATGCACCTTCCAATGGTTCCTCCTCCGAAAGCCGCCGCACATTCAAAGTCCTTGGAAGTGTAATCTCCGTATTGTCCATACCTATTTTCAAGGTAATTCCTGCATTCCTCATCATTGCATGGCAAAACATTCAAGCATAAAACCCTTGAAATAACCGTTTCAAGAAAAATCTCTTTCGTTGCCGCAGTCAAAATTATTATACAGTGCTCAGGAGGTTCTTCTATCAGCTTTAAAAGTATGTTCTGAACCTGAACCGATGTGTTTAAAGATCTGTCTAAATCAGGAATTAAATACACCTTAAATTTTCCCTCATTTGGCTTCACAACAGCATCCGAAACCAGTTCTCTTATTATATCAACCTGATAATTTCCATTTTCGTTTGCATTAGCAGTGATAAAATCCGGGTGTCCGCCCCTTTCCAGCATTCTGCAAGACTTGCATTCTCCGCATGGCTCACCCTGTCCTGCTTCGCATAAAAGCGACGCCGCAATATACTTCGCCAAAGCCTTTTTGCCTTGTCCTCTTTCGCCTGTAATTACTATAGAATGCGGCTCACGTTCCTTGGAAATCATAGACTTTATAAGCCTTTTCACCGGTTCGTTTGAATATAACTTAACGCTCATTATATTAACTGTAACTCCTTTGTTTTAAATGCTGATTTATCAACAGCCAAAGCCTATATGAATTCAGTGCAATGTCATCTCTTGCTTTTCTCCCGCCTCTATCACTGTCTTCCCATAGCGGGAGCAGTATCCGCCGTTCAAATAAGAGCTTGCCCGTTTTCAACGTGGCAAGGTCAGCTTCAGCTGACGTTTTTAGTTGGAGATTCTACTCCTACTAAAAACATAATGGCTCCCGCCGCCACACCTATCCGAAAGGATAGGTTGGAGGTGGGGGGACATCTTGCCTAAGTTATAACAAACTTATATCGTGAATTGGCCCGTGCGGCCGAGCACCTATACCTTTTCAAAGCGTTCAATGTCTGTCACAAAAATCGTAGCACCGCCAATAGTAACCTCAACAGGCTGAGACGCTCCCAACTCCTGCTCCATAATTGATGAAGACGGCACAAACTGCTTCCTCTTTCGTGAATGTTTTTTGCATACTTCAATAACAGCGTCTACCTGTTCATCCTCACAGCAAATCATAAAAGTCGTGTTTCCCGACATAAGAAAACCGCCCGTTGACGAAAGTTTAGTAGCTCTTATTCCGTTTTTAAGAAGACCCTTAGATACCGCATAAGTATCATCATTGTTAACTATTGCATATACAAGTTTCATTGGTTGACCTCCTGTTGATTGGCAAGAATATAGTAATAACTTTTTCTTGTAATGTTAAACTGATAAAGAAAAATTATCGTTAATATGAAATTTGCTATCGCTGCAAATAAAGACAACACCGATACAAAAACAAGACAAACATAGGTAATCACCACTGCCGCTAAAATCGCTTTCCATATTAAAATAAGCTTTTCGTAATTTAAATCACAGAAATAACGATGTTCAATATCTTCAATGCCCTTTATTATGCTGTAAAGAATCTCTAACGATATTATGCAGCTAATAATCTCGCATAATAATAAAATTGCATATTTTAGGTCTATTTCATCACCTACAGCCGACAATCCTATTAAATCAATAATATATAATATCCCAGTGTAAAACGCCATAGGAATACATGTCTTTTTCCTGTCAGCAAAATAACCGCTTAGGTTTTCAAGTTCTCTCATTCCCATAAACAACAATATATATCCCACGAAATCTGGAACAAGTCCTATTGTTACAGAATCTAATTCCAGATTGAAATTCAGAAAAATAAAAAACATTCCTGCGAAAATTTTGTTCAAAGTAATATCTCTCCTGTTAATCTGTCCGATAATCTAATCGTAAAGGTTTTCACCACTCCTAAATTTATCTGTTTTAATTGTGCATTGTGAATGTATTTATTATAGCACATCAACATAAAAAATGCTATACCTTTTCAGAATTTTCATAATCTCTACTGTTATTTCCTCACCGGGAACAACCACAGGTATTGACGGCTGACATGATACAGCCGCCCTTGTGCAAATCCTTCCCACCGCTTGCTCTGCAGGCATTCGCTTATGGCACGAAAAATAAGCTTCTCTTATGGGCATCTTAACCTTTGCTTCAGGTATATCCTCAATGTTACAAATATCCTTTGAACTTAATATGGGTATCTCTCCAAATGCACTTTCCAGCCGCTGAAAATCCTCTTCATCATTGTAAGGTGAACACATCAGCACAACACAGCTTGGATCGCTGTATTCGCATTCTATTTTATATTTTCTCAAAAGCTCTGCTAACTCATCTCCGCTGTAACCGCTTTTTTCTGAAAATATAGTCAGCTTTAACGGCTCATTATTGAAAACATCCCATCCGAAGGATGCTATAACATCTGCCGATTTTCTTACCCTGAAGGCACAGCTCCTTATCTTTTCGGGAAGTCCCCCTTGAAGTTCCCCACAGCATTTGTCAAGAGAACCCATTATTAAATAAGATGGACTGGTAGAGGCAAAAAGGGACATAATCTCCTTTGCTGAACAAATCCATTGCTGCGGAGCACTTTCGGAAATGTGAAGATATCCTCCCCCCGTATATACAGGCAGGGTCTTGTGTGCCGAATCAACGCACATATCCGCTCCTAAATCCAATGGATGCAAAGACCTGTCAAGAAACTTTAAATAAGCTCCTTGAGCGTTGTCCACCAAGAATGGTATTCCATATTTTTTACAAACCCTTGATATTCCCTTTATATCTGCCATGTTTCCTAAATAATCAGGAGATGTAATATATACTGCGTCAGGAATTCTGTCGCAGTTTTCAATAGTCCGCCTAATGTCCTCAGCAGTAACGCTGCTTGAACAAATCTGTGCCGATGATTGTTTCGGATAAACCCATGCCACATCAATGTCAAGAAGACAGCATCCGTCAATAAATGCCTTGTGTACATTTCTCGGTGCAGCAACAAGCATTCTGTTTTCTCTATCCTTACGGCATGATTTTATAATCCCTAACATGGTCTTTATAGAAAGACTCGACCCCTCTGTAGAATAAAGGGTTTTCCCTGCGCCAAAAAGACCTGCCGTCAGTTCCTCGCTTTTATCAATAATACCATCTGCTTCATATAAATAATCCGCACCTTTTATCTCAGTAATATCTTTGTTTTCTAAACCATGCAGAATTCTGCCCTTGTGACCGGGCATATGAAACCTTGCAAAACCGCTTTTTTCATATTTGCTTATAAAATCATTTACAGGAGTTTCAACTGACATTTTTATAATCATGCTCCACAAAGGAACATATCCTCTCTTTCAATGTTTTTGATAACATTCAAAATAACTACAGTAAGAAATAATTAAAAAACAGCTATTTCGGCGAAAATCTTGTAAACAGCTCCCGACCGGTAACAGCTTTATATAAGTTTTTCCTTGCCCTATTTATAGTACGGGAAACTGTTGACGGCAAAACGCCGAACTTCCGTGCAATTTCACTTATTTTTTTATTTTCTTTATAATATAACATTATATAGCATTTTTGCTTTTTCGTCAAATTAGTATCCAAAACCGAACTTAACAGTCTAAGTCTTAAGCTTTTTTCATATTCGGAAATATTATCGTCTTCCAAATCCCGATTTGACACTGCCCATTCAACATCTTCAAAGTAAATTTGTCGTCTGCTCATTAATTACCACCGCTTGCCGCTCTGTAAATTAAACTGGGGTGAATAGGCTTGGGCGCAAAATGACTTCTTATATGTGAAGCAACCTGAATAAGCTCCTTGCGCTCTATTCCAAGCAGCTCTATGCGCCTTTCAAGCCTGTGTATCTTTTCAATGTTCTGTTCCCCTTTGATTTCTGTTTTAAGCAACTTTATACGCTCGTCAATTTCTTCAATCGTCTTTTCATATGACCTCAACATCTCTTTCATAGCATTTACCTTTCATTTATTAATTATTTTTTTGTTTTGCAACACTCTTTGGAACGAATGTTCGATTACCTCTAATTTAATGATACCACATTTTTCAAAAATGTCAATAGTTTTATATAAAATAAATTTTTTTGTACAATATGAGGGAATTTTAACGGACAGTTTGTGCAAAATGCCGTTGAAAAAAAGAAAAAAGTATGCTATAATAATCCTTACCGTCAATTAAGGGCGTTTCTGCGGACTTAAAAAATGTACTTTCCGTAGACAAAACGTCTTTATTTTTTTCGTCATTGTGTAAAGCGAAAACGGTAAATCAGTCCCGTAAATAAAAATACATATCGGGATAAAGGAGTAAAAATTTATGGAGAAAGCCAAACTTGAAAGATTGTCCGAGCTGACAAGAATATCCCGTGAAAGAGAGCTTACCGACCAAGAAAAAGAAGAGCGTCAAAGGCTCAGAAACGAATATCGCCAAAGCGTTATCGGTAATTTAACAAGCCAGCTTGAAAATATGACGATCATTGAGCCGGACGGCACCAAAATAAAAGTTTCGGACAGAAAATTGAGCGGGGAGGATAAATAGGTGGCAGGACTTTCAAGACAAAAACAAAAGCTGTTGATAATGGAACAGCTTTTTAACAAACGTACCGATGAAAACCATGCTTTAACAGGAAATCAGCTTATTGATATTTTGGGACATCAGGGAATTAAGGCAGAGAGAAAAACAATTTATGACGATATTGCCACCCTCTGCGACAGCGGAATAAAACTTGAAATTACTAAAATCGGGCATTCCAATGCCTATTTTCTATCGGAAAGACTTTTTCAGGATGAGGAACTTTTTCTTCTGGCAGACGCAGTTGCGTCTTCAAAATTCCTGACAATAAAAAAATCCAATGAACTTATAAAAAAACTACAATCGCTTACTTCTGATCATAAAGCAAAACAGCTTAGACGCTCAATTTATGTGGATAACCGCACCAAAGCCTTTAATGAAAATATCTATTATACAATAAATACTGTCCAGGAAGGCATATTCAGCGACAGAAACATCACATTCAATTATTTTGAATACAGCCTTGAAAAAAGAAAACAGCTAAAACACGGCGGCGAGCTTTATACCGTTTCTCCTTTCCAGCTTATATGGGAAAACGATAATTATTATCTTGCCTGCTATTGCCTAAAGCATAAAAAGATATGCCGCTATAGAGTTGACAGAATGACTAACGTATCCGTAACCGACGAGAAACGCCATAAGCTTACAGAAGAGGAAGAAGCAGAACTGAAAAATAAGCGTTCTGTTTACAGCATGTATGGCGGTAAGGAAGAAACGGTGCAGATTCAGTTTGATAACAGCCTAATAAATGTTGTAATCGACAGATTCGGCGAAAGAGTGATATGCCACCAAAATTCTGAGAATACGTTCTACATAAACGCCGATGTACAGATTTCACCTACCTTCTGGGGCTGGCTGTTCCAGTTCGGAAATAAGGCAAAAATTCTCGGACCGTCCCAAGTCGCAGTTATGGCTCAGGAAAAAATCGCCCAGCTGGCAGATATGTATAAAGAATAAAAACTAAAAAACCTATTGAGAGGTTAAGCCTCTCACATCTCAATTTTTCCTTCAAAAAAGGACTGCTTACGCAGTCCTTTTTTATTGCCATTTTGCACAAACAAACGTTCTTCGATTTGTGCATTCCTCCAATCTTTGTTCATATTTCATTCAAAGTTGCACGTTTGCGTGCAAAAAAGTGCCCAAAAGGGACTATAAGTGAAAGGCC